>JBFHGS010000011.1:0-46945 GCA_041582995.1 Desulfopila sp.
GTGAAGGGTGAAGGGTCAGATGTAAAATAGATATGCTATCCTTACAAAACCTGGACCATATATTCAGTCAATATGTCAGCAGTTGTTGAAAGGATTACACTGACGGGAAGATAACTCCAATTGCATGTTATGCCGATCTGAAACACAGCAGAGAAATGCATTCCATCCATTCTGAAAAAGCTATGTACCAAAGGAAACTCCTGTCGGAACGGAACCATCCTCAGCACTTTTCAGCGTTATCCGGGAACCCGGACTATCTGCCAACAGGTGGCTGACAGGTGAACAGATCTTCAATAGACCACATCCTGTGGAACCGTATAACTCAATCACATAAACAGAGTGAATAATATCAGCCTGCTACGAAGTGTTCGGAGCAGGCTGATCCACAATTTAATCGTCAAGTGATTCCGGTAATACCATATTCAGACTGATAGCCAGAATAGCTGCAGGGAGAATTCCTGAAGTTAGAAGAATTTTTAATGTTCCCGGGACATGCTGGAGCGCTTCTGGTACTGCCTGCAATCCGAGACCGATTGAAAGAGAAATCGCCAATATCAGCATATTCCTGCGATTCCAGTTCACATCGCTCAGCATAGTAACACCTGCTGAAACAACCATACCGAACATCACGATGACACCTCCACCAAGTACGGCAATCGGCATTGCAGCTATCACTGCCCCGACTTTAGGCACAAGCCCGGCCAGAACCAGAAAGATAGCACCGAAAGTCACAACATGACGGCTCATAACACCTGTCATGGAAATTAGACCGACATTCTGGCTGAAAGAGGTATTCGGTAAACCACCAAAAAGACCGGAAAGTGCTGTACCAAGGCCATCTGCCATGGTACCGCCGGCGATTTCCCTGTCAGTAGCTTCACGACCTGCACCGCCTTTAGTAATACCTGAGATATCACCAACAGTTTCAATCGCTGAAACAAACGACATCAGACACATGCCGACAACAGCGGCAATATTGAATTCAAAGCCGAAGTGAAGAGGGCTTGGCATGGAAAACCATCCGGCCTGTGCCACTTTGCCAAAGTCGACCATTCCCATTGGAATAGCGACAATATAACCTGCCACCAATGCCACGAGTATCGCTGCGGTAGAGGCTATCCCCCTGGTGAAAAACTTCAGGCCCATGGTGACAACGATAACGATTAATGCCAGGGACCAGTTGGCCAGACTACCGAATTCGGGTTTGCCCATCAGGGGTACCCCGCCCGCGGCGTATTTCACACCAACCGGGATCAGAGCCAGACCTATTGTCAAAACGACAATCCCGGTCACCAGAGGCGGCAGCAGATTCCGGAGCCTGCCGATTACAGTTCCAAGCAGAAAGTGAAAGATTCCGCCGATAACAACCCCACCAAAAAGGGCCGCCATACCTGCTGTTTTTACAATTGGAATCATGATCGGGATAAAGGCAAAGCTGGTTCCCTGTACAATAGGCAATCTAGCACCAACAGGGCCGACACCAATGGTTTGCAGCAGGGTAGAGATTCCAGCAAAGACCATGACTATCTGGATCATATAGACCATTTCAGCCGAACCAAAAGAATATCCTGCCGCCAGCGCAACAATAATAGCCGGGGTAACATTACTGGCGAACATCGCCAAAACATGCTGAATGCCCAAAGGAACAGATTGATGCAAAGGGGGTAAATAATTTGGATCTCTAAGATATTCGTTACGTGCAACACCCATATGGGGGACCTCTTGAATAGATTAATCTTATTTGCAAAAAACCACATTTTTAGTTGGTTATGCCATATACTGTCAAGAACACTTTTACATAATTGTTTGCAATTTTATTTTTCTTTCGCTAATTCAGGTAAGTCCGTCTCTGAAGAAACTGTATTTGAGTTCCTACGGACAAGCTGCAGCTACCGCTTCCCCGGGCAGTGGCCAGTAAGCTATAGTTGCTTCTGATTACCCAACTTTTGCAGTAGGAATGGCGAAGCGGCAGGTGTGTAGAGAATATAAAGCGGGGTTTTCTTCATCCAATTGAAGAAGATACGGCTACATGTGCATTTTTTAACAAAGACTCCGATAACCTACCTTAACATGAAACCATGAACGTGCAAAATGAGGTGCCTGTGTGCAGATATCAGGCAAGAAGATAGTTCCCGTCAGACAGATACTACCTATATCTTCATCCCCCGCGTCTGCGGCTAAGCGGTAGGGCCATTATACGTTTCAGATTGCCGTTAAGCCGAAATACCCTATTGCTTATAGTCTTATCAACAGTCAGGGTTCGGTTACCTATCTGGAGCATCGTTCCTGCCTGAAGAGTTCCTGCCACGTCAATATGTATTTCTGCAATATCAATACTGTACTCTGCAGAATACTCCTCTGCGGTAAACAGGTCGTCATCACCAACACCTGCACGGGAATATAAACCAGTCCCGGGTATCATATTTATTCTCATCAATTTTTGTTTGATACCTGCTGCTTCTCTCTCCATATTTCGAAGTTTTCGTGAACGTCCTCCACCAGTCTCCAGTTGACGTATTATTTCAGACTGGAGTTCAGACTGCTGACTTTTCAGGTGCCTATACAGCTCAAGGCGCTCAGGAAGAACACCTGCAGCCAGAAATGTCGCTGTTGATTTGTCCGAACCGACATCACCGAGAGTTATGGAACCAGCAGCAACGAGTTCTCCGCCTACTACAACACTTTCCTTTCTGCATCTGATATTTTCATCAGCGTGAATGGAACTGTAATAGACCTGCTTTCGCACTACACAATTACCACCGGATACAATTCTACCCTGTTCAACAAAAAGGATATCGACATCCCCTGTCGCTCGTATTTTGGTTTTTTTGCCGGTAATCCCCCCTTTTATTACAACATTTGCCAGACTCTCGATTACTGCAGAACTTACTGTCCGCCCTATTTCAAGATCGCCACCCGCCTTCACCTGAAATCCCGGCTGAACAGAACCGCGAATAATGACTGAATTATTCGATTCTATATTTCCTGTTGCGAAATCAATATCTCCGGATATTTCCTGACGCGAACTGACCGCCAACACACTATCTCGCACAACAGAAAGAACACCATCAGCGGTAGCTATAACCTGAGCATTTTCCGGAGAATAACGCGCTTCACCGGATGTCTTTACGGTAATATCCTTGCCCGGTGCAGCTGCAACCTCCTCGCCGAGCACATTCACTCCAGCCGTTCCAGGTCGGGCAGGAATTTTAGTAGCCAGGACCTGACCGGCTGAAACCGGAACCATAATGCGCCGCTCCCTGAAATCTATAGAACCATCCGGAAGCTCCTTTCCGGCGATTGGTCCTATTTCAATCTCGAACTGGAGATACGCGTCTTCACTCCGACCACATTCGCTGCCTGATGCTATCTCCAGCGTATTGAATTCCATCAAACCTTCATCAATACAGTGTTGTGCTTTCGTCAGCTGTTCCCGATCCAGTCCGTAGGTTATCCCTGCCTCAGTAAGAAGTTCATCAAGACCGATCTGCTGCAAAGAATTACCATCAACCAAAGGCGGGTGTATTGCAACACGTACTTTCATATTATCAGGACTGATCTGAAACAATGGTTCAACACCCACCCGTAAGCATTTTGTCTCACCATCTTCAGCAACAAATCGGTCTATCTTCGGGTATCCTGCAACCTCTGCACGGTATTCATCCCCGTTTCTACTGGTATAAACATTTCCTCCGGCTTCAACAGGCTGCTTAACGAAACCTTGCTCTTTATCTTTTGCATAATTCTCAAAGCTTAAAAGCAGTCCGTCTTTTCGCACAAGCTCAGCAACAACAACTTTATCTGCAGCCTCGTCCTCACCTATCTGCACTCTTTGAGATACAAATTTCTGATGTGGTTCATAGATCTTTTTTGGTAGGGGTTCTGAACCTGTCACAGTCAAACCCTCCTTTTTGAAATGACGGATAGTTTTAGCCTGAATCTGTCTCCGGACACGATCACTCCGATTATTCGTAATATCCCACAATACAAAAGTATTACATTACCGATATCAATTAAGCCCATGGATAATCAAGGAACTTCAACACTTTCGTATCTATTGTCAACCGTGAGTTGGTCATATGTGTCAAAAGTCCGGTGCCTGTAAGACATCACGCATATTCAAAAAAGATACACTCGGAGTTCCGGTGACAAAAGGCCGAAATTAACACCTGTAGCTCCAATATATCTTGTTGTAAAAAAAAATTATGAGTTTAATGAAAGAGCATGTCAGGAAAATGTATGCGTTAGCCAACATTACTGAACAATTGAGGAAGATATGAAAGTCGGAATTATAGGTTTAGCCCAGACCGGGAAAAAAACTCTATTCCAGATCCTTACCGGAACTGAACTGCGGGAACAGAGCGGAACGGCCAAGCCCGTACCCGGAACGGCAGATATAGTCGACCCGCGATTTGATAGATTGGTATCGATGTACTCCCCTGCCAAAGAGACACATGCCCGTATAGATCTGGTACTACTTCCGAAAATTGAACAGGAGACCATATCGAAAGGCGACATATTCAAGGATATCAATGACGTTGATGCACTCTGCCATGTAGTACGCGCCTTTCAAGACGATGCGATTTATCATGAAGCCGGATCGGTGAACCCGCTCCGCGATGCGGAGATGGTCAATGCAGAACTTCTGATGCATGACCAGATTTTTATAGAGAAGCGCATAGAACGGCTGGAAACAAGCATTAAAAAGATTAAAGATGATAAACAGGTAAAAGAACTTGAGCTGATCAAACGGATGCTCACCCATCTTGAATCGGAAATTCCCTTGCGCCTCATGGAATTCACAGATGATGAAGATCTGATGATCCGCAGTTATCCACTCATTACCAGAAAGGAGTTAATCGTTGTCTTTAACGTTGCTGAAGACCAACTCGACGACACTTCACTACTCGAACAATATCGACCGGTCTGTGACAAAGAAAAAATCGAGTCAATGATCGTTTCAGCCCAGGTCGAATCTGAGATCGTCCAACTCGACAGTGAAGAAGAAAAGACAGAGTTCCTGCAGGATCTCGGCATTGAAGAACCGGCGTTTGAGGTACTTACCAGATTATGCCTCCGTGCCCTCGGCCGCATCTCGTTTTTTACCGTCGGCCCGGATGAGGTTCACCAGTGGCTCGTGCGTGTAGATTCAACAGCACCTGTAGCCGCAGGTGCAATTCACTCTGATCTGCAGCGAGGCTTTATCCGTGCTGAAGTCTTCTCCTATAATGATCTGATCGAATACGGCAGCGAGGCTGAACTGAAAAAACTCGGTAAATTCCATCTCCAGGGCAAGGAATATATCGTACAGGATGGAGATATCCTCAACATCCGCTTCAAGGTGTAATCCTCCAGAAAGTTAGGAGTAAAGGGTGAGGCGTCAGGGCTACACAACTATTTATGCTGCGACTGCCCAAAATTACAACAAATCCTGTGATTTTTTTTGAGTTGCCTGCGACAAATGCAGTTCACGCCTCACTCTTCATTTCTTAGCCCTCACCTGTTCAAACTGAGAAAGAGGGGGAAGCAGATATTTGTATGAGCAGCATTCCTTTTCACATTTCACCTATTCACACCCGCCCGGGTTTACCGGACTACAGTGTTTAACACCACAGGAGAATGATTAAAATGGCTGGATTCATGGATATCTTAGGAACAGTATTACAGCAGGGTATGTCACGCTCAAGCGGCAATCGTATTTCCAAAACACTCGGTGGGCAAGCCGGAGGACTTAATGATTTGCTGGGCGGATTGACTCAAATGGCCGGTGGACACAGGCCTTCCGCCTCACCCCGATCAGCATCGGCCGGCCTTGGTGGCGTTATTGGCGAAGTGCTTGGAGGCCTTGGTGGTGGCAAAACTGCACTTGGCGGCCTCGGCGCTCTCGCTGGTGCAATACTCGGCGGTGGCGGAAGATCCTCGCGAAGAGCTGTTGGCGGCGGTGGCCTCGCCATGTTAGCTTCACTGGCATTCTCAGCCCTTTCCAAAGCAGGGAAACGTCCGTCTCATACCCCGAGAGCACTCCTCGACACACCCTCACCCGAAGAGAGTACATCGCTTGAAAAGGACGCTGAGATACTCGTAAAAGCGATGATCTGCGCAGCCAAGGTTGATGGTAGAATTGATTCCGAGGAAGTACAGAAAATAATCGGCAAAATGGGGGAGGATGGACTCACGGAAGATGAACGCCAGTTTTTTCTCGAAGAATCACAGAAGCCTCTTGATCTTGAACCGATAGTACGCGCAGCACAAAATGATCAGGAGTTGGCGATGCAGGTATACGCCGCCTCGCTGCTGGCAATTGAGGTGGATACTCCCGCCGAGAAACAGTATATGCAAAAATTGGCCGCAAGCCTCAATCTTCCAGCTGAAGCCGTTACACATCTGGAAACAACGCTTGGCGTGCAGGTGTAAAAAGAAAAAGACTGAAACAACCTGCTCAGGCCATCTCAGTCTTTTCTGATCTATTTGAACACCAGTTTACTGCAGTTGCTGTAACGCTGCTATCCTGTCCTCCAAAGGAGGATGGCTGCGGAACAACATTGAAAGTCCCCCCTGTTTGGGACGGATACCAAAAGCGGCAACCTGCTCAGGCAGATGCGACGGCTCTTGATGTGACTGCAAACGGCGCAATGCACTTACCATCTTGTCCTTACCTGTCAGGTAAGCCGCACCACGGTCTGCCGTAAACTCTCTACGCCGTGAAAACCACATGACGATAAGGGAAGCAAAGAGACCGAAAAATATTTCAAGCACTATAGTTACAGCCATATAGCCAAAAAATCCAAGCCCGCCACCCTCTTCATCATCACTTAAGACGCTACTGATAACATTTGCCGCCAACCTCGACAGCAGGATAACAAACGTATTCAGCACTCCCTGAATGAGCGACATGGTAACCATATCACCGCAGGCTACATGAGTAATTTCATGGGCCAGAACCGCCTCTACCTCATCCCGTGACATATTCTGCAGCAATCCTGTTGAGACCGCGACCAGTGCATCATTTTTTTTCATGCCTGTCGCAAAGGCGTTCATATCTGGTGAATTGTAGATTGCAACCTCAGGCATACCTATTTCAGCCTGCTTAGCCATACGGGCTACCGTATCATACAGCCATTTTTCGGTGGGGTTGGAAGGTTGCTCAATCACATGAGCACCGGTAGATTTTTTGGCAATCCACTTTGACATGGCAAGGGAAATGAATGATCCACCCATACCGAAAATTGCTGCCATCACCAGTAACCCTGAGGTAGACCTGGAATCAATACCCAATATGCTCATCACGATACCGAGCAGAACCAAAATTGCCAGGTTGGTTCCTACAAACAGAACTATTCGTAACACGACTTACCTCCTTTATTCAAATTCTGATATTTTGCACTGTTTGAGCTCGTAAGAAATACTTTCTCACTATCTGTAGTTCCCGACTCAAAACATGCAGACTATTTTGTATCTGCAATCAGAATAACCATCCTGTACTTCGCGACAAGAGATAAAAAGTAATATGTTCTGTATTTTCGGGAGATGAGTAGAAAAGAAGCCGGCCATCCCAGCCCTTTTACCGGAGCCGGAAACCGGCACAAGCTCAGGTTGCTTTTCCTTCCAGCGCTGCCAGCATCTCCTGTACTGATGGATGATCACCAGCTTCTCTGCTTTTATACAGATAGCGGATTGTTCCATCCGGGTTCATAATTATCGCTCCACCTAATTGCAACGCACTCCCCTGAATTGCCCCGGGAGCAAACCCGGCCCGCAACGCTCTGAAGCCTCGACCAATCGCCTTCATTCCCATGAGTCCACCGACACCACTGGTAAACCCAAGTAATCTGAACGACTGCCGGGAAGGGTCAGTCAACAGTTCACCCTGATAACCGGTAACGTCCCGTAGTTCTTTCAAATGGGAAACGTCTCCGGAACCGATAACAACGAGCCGGGCATGCTTGTCAGAAAAAGAGGTATAATGCTCTGCCAGTTCAGCAACCTGCTGACGACACAACACTCAACCAAAATGACGCACAAAAACCACTACAGCAATACCCTCCGACCATAATTCAGCGAGTCGGACGGGTTTCTCCTGCTCCGAGTACGCTTCAACACTGCCTAATTCTTCTATAGAAATATTGTTTTGACTCATCCGAACCTCCATGTGCTCAGGGGAATGTCCGAGAATAGCAATTTAGAACCCGATCCAGGCATGCCGGGTGAATAATCCCAAACACATAGATAATATCTAAATCCCGCGTAACTCGCTTACCTGTCATCATCAGTATTACGACATAACGACAACATGAGGTAAAGGCACATTCTCAGACAAGCACCCGGGGATATACTATGCTGCCAATTCCCGCATAAGATCTTATTGTAAAGATAATCACGTTCCCTACATCTGATAAATTTCAAGGCAGAAAAGCTCCAATTCTACGTACTTCCGATCCTTCAACACATTCTGGCATCCAGCCCTATCGCTTTTCATAGACCCCGAAACAGCCTTAATATACGTTTCGGGGTCTCAATCTGTTTATTGGTACAAAATAACCATGAGAGAGCATTCTGTCGTTTCAACAACAAACGAAGGGTAAGAAGCCTTCAACAATTCGACGAAATAGAGCGTAAAGCTACACATGTGACCCAACAGCAAAAAAAAGCTTTCTCAGCGTCGGTCGCGCCACCGGAATTCACGAAGAGTATCCCGATATCGAAATTGTTGTGATGAATATCTCTGCTCCCTATGCTGGTTGGTGGTGACATGCCTCTGCCCGCACAACAACCCGAAGCCCCTGTCACCGATGCTCCATTTTTGTAACATTGTCACATTTTAGTCATTTCCCTTCCAGCTCAATCACCACATCGTTCTTATCAACAGTGGATCAAAACCTTAATTTCACGACTTTTTATTTATAAGGCCACAGGAATGATGCTGATGGCACACCTGTTGCTATTCAAAAGGAAAATCATAAAACAACCCCTGAATACACAAGGAGTATACGATGTCCAAAAAAAATGTAGAAGAGTTGTTGATAGCGGGTGGATCAAATCCTTCACTTCGACTGAAGTATGATGCAATCAAAACAATGGACGATTTTATCACCGCAGCATGCGATGAAGGGTATGAGTTTACTGCAGATGAACTTCAGGATGTGCTTCGGGAGTCAGGTGATTCTTTCGAATCTTTTGGCAATCCGGCAAAACGTATGATCTGGTGGTTTTAGTAGAACTATCCTGTCGTAATTGAAAATGCCGATAGAAGAAGTTCTTCTATCGGCATTTTCATGAGTATCCAGCTGGAAATTCAGCAGGTGGTTCAAGAGCGGGGCGTATGTCTGATTTTTGCTGCCAACATATAGCAGATACCCCGGAGTCTCATCGCTCACTTACCGGATAATCAATTGTTGAGTATAACGCTGATATCGAGAGGGTCGACCGTGGTCAAACAAAAACTAACTGCTATAGAATTCCCCGAGAGCGTGCTACTCAGCATTTAATCGTCGTAATCGTACTCACCTTTGGCGCAAATAGAACAACGCAACACTGGATCATCACTGTCGAAGATATACTCCCACTCTTTTTCCTTGATCAAAGCTTCCTGTTCTACGCGGCATATCGGGCAGATCCAGCGATCGCCTTTTTCGGTTTCAAATAAATGCATATCTACACCTGTTATTTTTGGAATTTTCACACATCGTAAAAATATTTTCGTACATCTTTGACGACACAAGAGGGGTATCTTATTCATTTTGTCCGGGGATGGCCAGCATTTCTCGCTTTTCCGTAATTTCTTTCAACTCGCTCCAGCCTTGGCCACGACGGCGAGATGCTCATTATTTAAAACATTTCCCGGCTGAAAACATCCACAGCACCATCATACACTCACATGTTTTATCGTTTAATGACAAAATATTGCAACAAACCCGATTTTGCTTTGGACTCTCGGGATATAGCAATGTATCGAGTTGCCGGTATGCAGTTTTGATGTCATGCTCATCATACCAACCCAATACTCTATAACCGTCCCCCTCTAAACCTGTCCCATAACCGGAAGTAATATGTTCGCGCAAAATACCTGTTTCAATCGCGCTTCTTTGAATACTCCTGACGCAACGACAAGTAACGCATCTGCGCCAAACATCTACATCTGCGAGATAATCATCTCTTCGCCAAAGTTCTCTTGCACAGAATATTGCAATTTGATATACCACCCCGTGGCATTCTGACATATCTTATGTATATGACGAAAGTCAGACAGTAGCAGGTTAAATTGAGTAACACCGGTAAACGAAGGAAATACTATATGGATCTTGATACAGCAATATTATTAGCGTTAACAGCATGTGCTTACTGCTGGTTTGTTTTGACAGGAATTTTCGAACAGAAAAGTGAGATTAAAGCACACGAGAAAGAAGAAACTGAGCGCTTGCAAAGAGCAGAGCGTTTAAAGAAATTATTCGGTAAATCATAGAAACAACACCACAGCATTACTACGGATTACCCTGCAGTTCCTGCGCAATTTCCCTTTATGCTCTTTCACTGCTCATCAAGGAATCCAATAAAAGCTCCTTCTATAGCTCGAACAGCCTCATTACATACTCTGGCATATTTACCCCAGGCGGAGGCACTGGCCGGCCTGATCCCAACGCCAGTCAGGACAACCGCGGCCCAGTTCAACACCGCCACGCCAGCTTCTGTGATCGGATTCACGTATCCAATCACAGTTGCCAGCCAGAGCGGCTTTACCATATTCTGTAAGAAGGAGACGCACTGTTTTGGCATTTTCTTTAGATTTCATATGCAACTGTGAGATAAACGGGCTACCATCAGCAACAGAAATAAGCGGTATAGTTCCGGCAGACATCTTTTCAAGTACAACCCAGAAAGACCAGTCACCATACATCAGCCACTGTTCTTTATTCATGTTTTCCGTAAAGAGTGCCATGGGGTTTTGTACACCACAGGCGATCAATTCAAGAATCTGCCGCTGGGTACGATTGAGTCCTGAGCCAACCCAGGGAAACTCCTGCAGATGACGATATAAAGCCTCGCGCTGATAAGCAAATACTCCCTTTTTCTTGATAAATTCTTCAATGTTCCGTGGATCTGCAGAACAGAAGGCCGCCCATCCTAAAGATGAATATGCCAGCATCTGTTCTGTAACCGCCTTTTTATGCTGAAGTAATTGTGGAATCTGTGTAACCGTCAATTGCCCAATCCCCCGAAATGGTATGATTCCCTGGAAGTGGTCAATGCAGATCAACTCGATTGGCGTATCGAGCTGTTTCTGGGAAGAGAACCAGTCCAGACACTGCAGAATATGCAGTTGATCATGGAGATCATGCTCAAACCACAGGAGAATAGAATCATGCTCTGCATGAGTATCAAGCAGCAGCTGTCGTTCATGAAAATCCTTCCTGATCTTGTCTATTGAAAGCCAGCCACGCTCACTTAAGAAACGAGCCCGCACCTCTGAAAACTCCTGAAGACTGGCTGCTGGCGGACATGGTCCTTCCTCCAGCACATCCCGCCAGATAAGGATAGAATCAAGCCCTAGACTCTTTTTAATAAGGTCTCCGGCACAATCACCATTAGTTATGTGAAGCGTTTTCTTTACATGCATCTCTAGTTCTCCGCATATCTGAACATTGCAGAGCATGGTCACTCAAAAGAATGAACTCTGCAGGCAGTTTATATTATTTATCCTCTACTCCTCCGAACTGAGAGAGAAGGACAGAACAGATTTTTTTTGATGCAAATCACAACGCAATTTCAGAAACTTAGTTTCACATCTTTACAGCGCTGAAAATCCTAGGTTATTTTATACTGGCAAAGCATAAAAAAGTATGTTTTCTTCTCTATATTCAAGATAATTGATGCAAACCTTCAAAAGAACTGCTTCATGCCTCATGATCCGTTCTCCAGGTTACCACTTCATCTTTTTCCTGAAACATAAATACCGCTGGTATATCACTGCTTGTTTGAATTACCAAGAGACGTACAGTTGCCGTTGGCTCTGATAATTTACCTCTTTTCAAATAGCACCATACCTGAATTACCAGAAACTCTATCTATTTCAAACTGAGGTTAAAAGAGCTTATGAGTAGAAATGTAACGGCAATGATGAGTATTTCAAGTGATGAACGTATCTATCCTGCTCCTATCCAAGGAACAGATAACGCTCACATCGCAACTCTCGATCATTACGAGACCGCATACGCCAGATCTATGCAGGATATGGAAGGGTTCTGGGCAGAGCGGGCGGAAGAGCTCGTCACATGGTCAAAGAAATGGGACAAAATCCTTACTGCTGATCTGCAAAAACCAGAAGTTAAATGGTTCGAAGGCGGTAAGTTAAACGTGGCATATAATTGCCTCGACCGGCATCTGGAAAATGGTCGGCGTGATAAGACCGCACTTATCTGGCAAGGAGAAAACGACGAGGATAGCCGCATTTTCACCTACCAGACACTGCATACAGAAGTGTGTAGATTTGCAAATGTCCTTCTTAAAAAGGGAGTAAAAAAAGGTGATCGTGTGGCAGTTTACCTGCCGATGATACCTGAAATGGCAATCTCACTGCTTGCCTGCGCCAGGATAGGAGCCGTTCACTCAGTTATATTTGCAGGTTTTTCATCTGCGAGCCTGAAAGACCGTATCCAGGATTGCGAGGCAAAGATACTCATCACTGCGGATGCCGTCAGACGCGCCGGCAAAACCATTCCTTTAAAACCAAATGCAGATGAAGCTCTTGAAGAATGTGAGACAGTTAAAAATTGCATAGTGGTGAACCGCGCCGGCAGTAGCATTTTCATGAAACATGGTCGGGACAGCTGGTGGCAGGATGAAATTTCCAACCCAAAAATTGATGATTTCTGTCCTTGCGAAGAGATGGATGCAGAAGACCTCTTTTTCATCCTCTACACTTCAGGTTCTACAGGAAAACCGAAAGGTGTCATGCATACCACCGGCGGATACCTCACCTATGCCATGCATACCTGCCAGTGGGTCTTCGACATCCAGGATAACGATGTCTACTGGTGCACGGCCGATATTGGCTGGATCACAGGTCATTCCTATATTCTCTATGGTCCACTTGGCCTGGGAGCGACCTCGCTGATGTTCGAAGGTGTACCAACCTACCCGGGACCTGACCGATTCTGGCAGGTTGTTGAAAAATATGCAGTAACTATTCTGTATACCGCTCCCACTGTTGTCAGAGCACTGATGCGCTTTGGCAATGAGCCGGTTGACCTTCATGACACGTCTTCACTGCGGCTCCTCGGCTCAGTCGGTGAACCACTGAATCCAGAGGCATGGCGATGGTACCATCAGAATGTCGGAAAAGGACAACTGCCTATCGTTGACACCTGGTGGCAGACAGAAACCGGTGGCATTATGATTTCGCCGCTTCCCTACGCAACACCTCTTAAAGCTGGCTCGGTCACCAGGCCATTACCCGGAATCGACGTTGTTATCTTAAACGAAGAGGGGCAACAGGCTGGCCCGAATGAAAGTGGCAGATTAGTTATCCGCCGCCCCTGGCCGGGTATGCTGCGCGGAGTTTTTGGTGATCGTGATCGATATAAGAGTGCTTATTTCGCTACTTTCCCAGACGCCTACGATGCAGGAGATGGAGCCAGATACGATGACGATGGCTATATCTGGATAATGGGCCGTCTTGACGATGTTATTAATGTTTCAGGGCATCGGCTGGGTACTGCAGAAATCGAATCCGCTCTCGTTGCTCACAGTGATGTAGCAGAAGCGGCTGTGGTCGGAATGCCTCATCCGGTTAAAGGCCAGGCCGTTTATGCTTATGTTACACTGAACAGAAACATTGCTGAAACACCTGAACTGCTCAAAGACCTCTATGCCCATGTTCGCAAAGAAATAGGCCCGATTGCCACGCCCGATATCATCCAATACAGCCCGGCATTACCAAAAACCCGCAGCGGTAAAATCATGCGTAGAATACTTCGGAAGATTGCAGCAAATGAGTTTGACAATTTCGGCGATACATCAACTCTGGCAGATCCTTCTGTGCTATCACAGTTGATTGAAGGACGTAAGGTTCATATTTAACTCAGCAATAGTCAGTAAGATCAATAAAAAAGGTGAGATCCCGGCTGGAATCTCACCTTATACATTACGTATATGCTGCGTTTGGAGTTATTTTTTAGAACGTTTTCTGGCTACCCCAACCAACCCTGCCAGTCCGGCACCAAAAAGTAGCATGGTTGCAGGTTCTGGCACAGAGGCAATACTGAAAGCTGCTGCATCCAGAAAATTGCCATAGCTCTTACCACCTACAGAACTCACAGAGTCCCACTGAAAACGGACATAATTACTGAGTGTCAAACCGGTTGTTAACGTGCCGGAGTAAAAACTCCATGCAGAATTGCCTGAGCTCACTGTTGTAGAGAACAGTGTAACATCACTGCTATCAAAAACATTATCGGTACCCAGATCGATAATTGAAAATGTCAACGTATCCTCGCCGGATCGACCTCTATGAGCAAACTCCCAGCTAAGCAGATCATCAGTAAGGTCAAAATATACATCCTGATACAAAGAAGCGACCATATTTGCATTCAACTCAGCAAACTGCTCTCCCTCGTAGGCAGTAACCCCCTGAAAACCACTTTGCCATATCTCAATCTTGTTGTCAGTAGCAGTCGTTTCCCAACCAGGAACGTTTGTTGCGGACATTATCTTATAGGTAGTCACACTGCTTGGATCCTCAAATCCACCATTAATGAGACCCGCAAAGGCACTGCTACTATGAACCATCGTCACTGCAAGTGCTAAAAAAATACTTTTTTTCATCTTTCCCCATCCCTGCATATACGCAAAATAATTTCTCTTCTTATCAGAACTTTACTGGATATATCATATCTCAATTTATTTATTTTTCAACATTATTCATGCACATTCAGGAAGTTAATAGACATACAGAAATTCAGGACACGATTCCGTAAATCTATATATCGCAACCGAACCGTTACCCATAGCAACACAATCGCTACAGCACAGATACCACCGTGGAGGTAGCAAAAAAATGATTACGCATTGAATATCTCAGGCTGCATCTTCCCGCTTCAGACTCACAAGGTAAATAGAAACGGCAAGGCCGATTACGATAAGTACCATTGTCAGCCACAGTTTATGTATCAACCATATGCTCACAGCAAGACAGATCCACAAACTTATCAGCGCGGCTCTCAGGGCAGAAGTCGTAATCGCTCGGTTGCGCAGAAAGTTGCGGATTGTCGGTCCGAAAACAGGGTGTTTCAGGAGTCGGCGACGGAGTTTCGGTGAGGATCTGAAGCTCAGGAATGTCGCTAGAATTAAAAAAGGTGTTGTTGGCAGGACAGGAATGAAAATACCAATCACTCCCAGTACGAAGCAACAATAGGCCGCAACCTTTGTCAGAAATTTCAACAGGGGTTGGCTCAGGTGTTTCATTCAAAAATCTTCTAGTGAGAATAGCATACCACAACAGCAGGTACTTATTTAAAATCGAAAATAGGCCTTCATGTTATCACATGTTCTTCAACCTCTCTTACAATTACATAAGCATTGATTCAACACTTACCTGTGCAAAATGTGACTATTCATGTTGGGGAACGCCAGACAAAATGTAAAGCATCATGATGACAACTGTCCAGACACTCGCCGCAATTCCAGCAATAGGGGCCAACTCCTTCACCAATACTTGGCTGAATGCCCATCGGGCAGCTCCGGTCACAGAGCCCGCAGGATGTGCAATTATCCTTTTCAAGATGGACCTTCAGGCGTCTATAACTGCCGATTAACGCCAGCAACGCCCCAAGAGGACAAAATGAACGGCAATACAACCTGCGGGTGACAAATTCAAGCCCCAGAACCAACAGCAACAGTATGCCTTCAAGGGCCAGGGTTTTGAAAAACACCAGCATCATTATTTCACGGCCAATCAGCCCCGGTGGTGAAAGAAATACAAAAAGAGGGGCACCCAGAATCATACTGAGCAGCAGCTCAGCTATAAGCGTAAACCAGAGAACTTTTTTGACTATCACCAGTCTATTCTGCAAAAACCGTTTCCTGGTAATAAACCGGCGAATTCTGTCAGTCAGTTCAAGAATGAACGTAACCGGACATACCCAGGAACAGAAAACCCTTCCCAGCAGCAAGGCGATTATAACAGGTATAATCATCCCGATCATTGCCGGCATATATACCGATTTCGTTATCAACAGACTTTCCATACCTTCGAGCGGCGAGACAAACCAGAGCTTGCCGAGACCAAACGACTGATACCAGCCCTGTATAACATCAATGTGCAGATAATAGTTAAGGAGCGGATTTATCAGGATGAGCAGAAATGCCGCAAATAGCACAGTAAGCCGTAAGCGTGACCATTGAAATTTTCTGCGATTACTCATATCCGCTACACCCTCATCTCCATGCTGCTGAATCCTGCAATTAACCATGCGTTACCTTATCACGTGCATATACCGGCTCGATATTCACAGCCTTTCTGCCATCCTTCATCGTCACGGGACAGGCGTTCGTGCAAAGCCCGCAACCTGTGCAGTGGTCCTCATCAATAATCGGTCGCAACTGATCAAGACGGATCGCTTTTTCCATAAACGGGCACTTATCGTAGCAGGTTCTGCACAGCGTGATGCCCTCATACGCAAGACAGCTGAAGGTATTGATGACAGCAAGCCCCATGCGGGTATCTTCCTGCCTGATGCGCTGCAGGCTGCCGGTCGGGCAAACATCAACGCACTTCATACACAGGTAACAGGGAATTGTTTCAGCTTCCACAAGCGGGGTTCCGGCATGAATCCCATGACGGATATCGAGCATTGTAATAGAACGATACGGACAAACTTCAACGCAACGACCGCAACGAATGCATTTAGCCGGAAATATCTCTTCAGGCACTGCCCCCGGTGGTCGCAGCCGATTCACTGCAACCGGGCTCTGCAGAAAGGCCGCTCCTGCCTTTTTCGGGGTAATGGCTGCAGCTGTAAGCCCTGCCCCCACCATCTTCAGAAAAGTACGACGTTTCATCACTCTTTCGGCAGTGATTTTTTAAAACCGAACGGTTTGACGATGCACTCTCCCCTTGCCATCTGCTCTGCCTCATCTTCAGTGTTCAGATAGGTCATACCCACTGTGAGGACATGTGTATCTTTATTCATCCGATCAATGATCGTCTCCATCTCTTCCGAAGTTCTGGTATCAAGTACTGCCACAATATTACCTGCTTCATCAACGCCATGAACTTCAACTTCCTGCAGAGAAGCAAGCCCCTTCAGAACCAGTTCCGTCTTTTCAGAAACAGTAGATATTACTACACCGCCAATAGGCATGTTTTCCTCTTTTTTATTGCGTGAAGAGTACAATGTGAGGAGTGGCCTCAATATTCTCACGTTGCATTCATAAAAGCAGGGAAAGATCTCCTTTGGCTATCAACCGAAAGAGATCTTTCCCTGCAAATGTTAAAAATTACGTGAACACCCCGCACCACCTGCAGCGCGTGTGAACAGCCCGATAACCCGCCGAAGTATAGGGTAAATTACCCTGCGACATATGGCGTCAACGGCGTAGGCCCCGAGGCCCGTTTGATCTTCACAGCACAGATTTTAAACTCAGGCTCCTTTGAACCCGGATCATATGCATCTTTAGTGACCTTGTTGATCATCCGATCCTCATGCTGATCATGCCAGTAGGCAAAGACCATTCCTTCTATCGGCCCTTCATAAACCTTTGCCGGCAGCAGGTTGGTTCCGCGCCGCGAAGTTACCTCTACCATATCGCCCGGTTTGATACCTAGACGCGCCGCATCTTTCGGGTTTACCTCGATATAGGCATACGGGTTGGCACGCAGCAATTCGGGAATACGACCGGTCATAGACATAGTATGCCAGTGATCAATAATACGGCCGGTGGAAAGGTAGAACGGATACTCGGCATCGGGCATTTCGTCCGGATCAGCCTGATCACGCTGCCAGATCCACAATTTTCTGTCCGGGTGTGCAGGACCATAAAACTGATATGGCAGATCGTTTTTAGATTCGCTGTCCGCCATCGGATCACGACCTTTCACAAATTTCTTCACAGTACCCCCGGTAAGTGCATACTCTTCAGTCGGTGCTGGCCATTGCACACCATCCGCCATCTGCTCAAGCACTGCGTAGGTCGCTCCACGCAGATCGTTATCACGGTGTGCTGTCAGCTTCTGACTGTACTCATCCCAGATAGCCTTCGGTAACTCATATCCTTCTTCGAGTCCCTCAAACGGCTTGATACACTGGGTGATAACCGGATCACTCATCTTCTCGGCAAGCTTGCGAGCCCACTCTCTGATAATCCAGACCTCAGGCTTGGCATCACCCGGTGAATCAATCGCCTTTCTGGTGATCTGTGAGCGACGTTCTGTACAACCATAAACGCCCGTTTTCTCAAAATGGAAGGACGTCGGCAGAACGAGGTTGGATTTCTGGGTTGTCAGAGTATGGAAAATATCTGTGGTGACGATAAACACATCCTCACGATCCATACCTTTGTTGTACAAATTACAGTTCGGCAGACTCTGCACCGGGCTGGTGCAGTTCACCCACAGTGCTTTGACTTTCCCTTCGTTCACAGCTGTGAACATCGCCATAGTGTGCAATCCCGGCTCCGGTGGTATGCGGCCTGCGGGCACCCCCCATGCCGCTTCCACCTGATTACGCAACTTCTCGACATTTACCGGGCGATGTCCCGGTAGGATATGGCACAATCCACCACCTTCGCGCACTCCGCCACAGGCATTGGGCTGTCCGGTCAGAGAAAGGCTGTCGGCACCATCTTTCATCAGCTGTCCTGTCAGAATATGCAGGTTATGCATTAGATTATTTGCCCACACTCCCTGCTTGCGCTGATTCAGTCCCATAGTCCAGAGACTTACGGTTCCCTTTGAGGTTGCAAACCAGCGCGCCACTTCACGAACATCATCTGCGGTAAAAGCATCGCCACACATCTTAACGACCATTTCTGGCGTATATGTAGCTACTTGGGCTGCATACTCCTCGAAGGTTGCATCATCGCCCTTACCTTTCTTAAACGACGTATACTTTTGGATAAAGTCTTCGTCATACAGTTTCTCTTCGATGATTACATGCGCCATTCCGTTCAGTAACGCCAGATCAGTACCAGGCTTGAACTGCATATGTTTGTCGGCTATACGTGAGGTCTGGGAAACCCGGGGATCAACATTGATAACCTTCACCTCATTCGGGTTATCAAGCTTACGACGCATGATACGCCGGAAAAGCACCGGGTGAGCCTCGGCAGTATTGGAACCGACAATAAAGAAACAGTGCGCCTTCTCAAGGTCTGAGTACCCGCCAATCGGCTCATCTGCACCGAAAGAGCTAAGATAGCCCCCTACCGCACTTGCCATGCAGAGACGGGGATTACCCTCAACATTGTTGGACTGCAGCCCTGCTCGCATAATCTTCTGAAAGAAATAGGTCTCTTCTGTCAATGCCTGACCTGAACCATAATATGCAACGGCTTCGCCACCACCAGCCTTATGAGCTTCGGCAAATTTAGTCGCAGCGATATCAAGCGCCTTCTCCCAGGAAATTTCCTGAAATTTATCTGTCTTCTTTTCGCGATAAAGTGGTTTTGTGAGGCGGTCCGGATGACGCATACACTTCCAGAAATGCATTCCTTTCATACAGACATAGCCAAAGTTTGTACGTGAATCAGAAACGCCTCGCAGCCCGACAGGTGTACCATTCTTCACACCAAGCTCCACCCTGCAACCAACACCACAAAGCCTGCAACTACCACGATGCCAGCTAACCCCTTCTTCCGCACGTGCCTGATTGCTCTTGTCAATCGGCAGATTCATACCAACATAAGAAGCAGCGGAAAGTGCCGCTGCCTTTTTTATAAAATCTCGTCGTGTCTGTGCCATTTTTTGATCTCCTTGCTGAGCAGTTGAATACGCGGGTTATTTCTTCGCCTTGAAAGAATGGGGAACATGACATTCCCAACATAGCGTATTCGGCTCTTTGTCCATCATGTCGGCATGGCAGGTTGCACAGTTTTCTTTGCTCGGGGTTACAACAAACTCCCCGAACGTACCGTGACACTGATAACATTTTACCATTGCGATACCATGAACTGAATCAAACCATTCCTTCTGCACTTCAGGAGTCGCCTCGCTATGACAGTCGGCACAGGCGATCAGCTGTTCCTGCTCTGTCAGTTCAGGATGACTGACTTTCCCGCCCGTATCCGCCATAACTGTCCCTGAACACAGCATCAGCCCCAATGCGGCAAACATCATTCCCGCCAGCATTCCACTTTGTATTTTTCTCACTATCAACCTCCACTTGCAGTTTTTGTAACTGTCTTTGCCGTAATGGCCGGCATCATCTTCAAATACAGATATTGCAATGTTACCTGCACCATATCCCCGTCGACATATATCATCTGAAGGGAATTGCAAATGGTGTTCCACTATTTTTTTCATCAGGATTTCAGCATAATACGCTACACAATGGCAGAGACGTTACAGAACGGTAACGTTTCTTGACATAATCCGTTACCATTGAGTAACATCTGCGGATCGTGTCTTCTAGCCGGACAAAATCTTCCTGCGTGATACAGAGACTTTGAATAAAATTCATCGAGCAGGAATACCATATGCAAGCAACAGCCGGAAATTCATGGATAGAAGGAGTCCGCATGAAGTTGCAGTATAAATTTATTCTCATAATCGGTACGGTCCTCACCCTGACCTATATCACCATATTGTATTATACTTCCGGCATGCAAAATGATCTAGTAATAGGTCAGGCACAACATCAGGCAAGGATGCTGCACCAACAGTTAATACTCACTCGTGAATGGGTTTCTGATCATCACGGCCTGTTTGTCATCAAGACAGATACAGTACGTGAAAACCCCTTTCTTGATTATCCTAATATTGAGACAAATGATGGTGTTACTCTGGTTAAACGTAACCCGGCAATGGTCACCAGAGAGTTATCTGAATATGCCGACAAGGCAGGATTTGGCTGGTTCAGGGTTACCAGCCTGAAACCCGTCAATCCGCAGAATACCCCCGATGATTTTGAAAAAGCCAGTCTTATCCGTTTCGAGCAGGAAAACCTGACGGAACACATGGAAATACGGCAGAGTCACGACTCGAAGGTTCTACGCTATATCGCTCCGTTACGGGTGAAAAAAAGTTGTCTTCCCTGCCACGCACAACACGGTTATACGATAGGCGACATCCGGGGAGCACTCAGCATCACGGTGCCTATCGACTGGGCGGACGAAGTCATTCAACGTAACAACCGCACCATCATTACCTATGGTTCCCTCTCTATCCTCTTTATTGCCGGTGTTCTTTTTCTGCTTTTCAATGTGCTTGTTGCCAGCCGTCTCTCACGACTGAAAGCGGCAATGGATAATTATCCCGCATCAAAAGACCTCATAGATCCGCTGCCAGCAGGTAATGATGAAATAGGCCATCTTGCCCAGGGATTTTCCTCTTTATGCGAGCGCCTTGAAGCCTCAAAATCTGAATTACGGCAGGCGGCGGAACAGGCTGCATACAATGAAAAAATGGCGGCACTCGGCCAGATTACCGCTGGCATCGCTCATGAAGTAAACAATCCGCTCGGGGGGCTACGTAATTGCGTTAAGAATATGAAAGATTCCCCGGATGACCTTGAGCTGCACGCCCGCTACCTGCCCCTTCTTGATAAAGGACTGCAACGCATCGAACAGACTATGCGACAACTCCTTAATTTCGGCCGCAACAACCCTCTGCTGCTGAGAAAGGTCGATGTTGACGAGGAAATCCGTGAGTGTTGCGCCCTGCTCGAATACAAAATGAGCAGGATTGACCTCACACTTGAACTCATGATTGGTGGTGCCTATTGCATCGATACCGAGGCTATCAAACAAATTGTCGTCAATATAGGCTTAAACGGTATCCAGGCCATGGGCGATTGCGGTATAATGACGGTCAGATCATGGAAAGAAGATAACGATCTGCGCATTGCAATCAGTGACAGCGGCAGCGGGATTCCGGCGGAGATCATCGACAAAATCTATGACCCTTTTTTCACTACAAAGCAGGTTGGTGAGGGGACAGGACTCGGGCTCGCAGTAACGTATTCGCTTGTGCATAAAATGGGTGGCAACATTCACGTTGAATCAACTCCCGGCAAAGGTACCACCTTCACTGTAACGCTGCCTATAGAACAGTGTTGTGAAGCAAACCTGCATCAGGACAACAGTTTCATACATATCAAAAAGGGACACCCATGATTCGCATTCTACTTGCCGAAGATGATGAAATAATGCGTATCACCATCCAGGACAGACTCGAAAAATACAACTGGCATGTCGATGTGGCCACAGACGGAAGCAAAGCTATTGCAATGCTGGATCGTTGCAGCTACCGCATTATCGTCTCGGATGTTCGGATGCCGAATCTCGACGGCATGGCACTGCTGCAGCATGTACGTGAAGTTGCGCCTTACACCGACATCATCATGATGACAGGATACGGCAGTGTGGAAAGCGCCATCAACTGTCTGCAGATGGGGGCAGCCGATTATCTGCTGAAGCCTTTTGACATGGATGATCTGGTAATCCGCATCAATCGAATCCTGGCCGTGCAGACCTTAAAAGCGCGTAACATTTCACTGGAAGACAACTGCCGCCAGCAGAAGCAACAGCTCATCGGTTCCGGCCCCGGCATGCAGGAGGTGTATCGACTGATCGAACAGGCCGCTCCGAGCGACGCCTCCATTCTCATCACCGGGCCTTCCGGAACAGGTAAAGAACTTGTAGCCGAAGCAATTCATACTGCCAGTAAACGGCAGAACCAGCCCTATATTCGGTTGAATTGCGCTGCCATTCCCGAAGGGTTGATGGAATCGGAGATGTTCGGGCATGAGAAAGGGGCCTTTACCGGTGCTCTCAAACAGAAAATCGGCAAATTCGAAATGGCAAATGGCGGTACCTTGCTGCTCGATGAAATCGCAGACCTGCCACTTGCCCTGCAACCTAAGTTGTTACGGGTTCTGCAGGAGCAGGAACTCGACCGGGTAGGCGGTAGCCGCACAGTCAAAATTGATGTGCGCATCATCTGCGCCACTGCCAGGAATTTACGCGAAGAGGTGGAAAAAGGAAACTTTCGCCAGGATCTCTATTACCGGCTACGGGTTATCCCCATTAAACTGCCACCGTTAAAAGAGCGAAAAGAAGATATCCCGGAACTGACCCAGCATTTTCTGCACAGTTTCAGCCTCAAGCGGGGAGTGGCCATGAACCTCTCAGCAGAAGCCATGGGCCAACTCCTCGAGTACAACTTTCCAGGTAATATTCGAGAATTAAAGAACATTCTGGAGCGAGCCTCAGTGCTCGCTCCAGAACCGACCATAACCACATCCGACCTGCCCTCTGATCTGCAGCAGAAGACGGCACCTGGGGACAACCAGCAAACACTCATACTCTCTGAAGCACTGGCCCGAACGGAAAAAGAGGTCATCCTGAAAGCCCTGAACCAAGCTGGCGGCGTCAAACAGGCTGCAGCAGAGCTACTCGGTATAAGCAGAAAAAACCTCTGGGAAAAGATGAAAAGCCACGCGATTCAAGGCTGAGCTGTTGCCGCTTTGGCCTTCTTTTTTCGTAGCAGAAAGCCAGCTATAACAAGCAGGCATCCGACAACCGAAACTGCAGTCACATAACGCAGGTTAGCCAAAACGACGTGTTCATTCTGGCCAAACCAATAGCCCATGCAGGCCAGCACCAATACCCAGATTCCTGCGCCTAAACCGGTTGCAGCGCAAAAGACCGGAAAGTTCATCCTCGCAAGTCCTGCAGGCAGAGAAATGTACTGTCGTATACCCGGTAACAATCGGCCGATAAAAGTACTTATATGGCCGTAACGTTGAAAAAACAGATCTGCCTTGTGCAATACCTCCGGTCGTATCAACAGATAACGGCCGTATTTTTCAATAAACGGCCTGCCGAAACAGATAGCCAGCCAGTAGTTAAAAGCCGCTCCCAAAACACTGCCAAGAGTTCCACTAAGAATAATAAGGCTAAAGTCCATCTTTCCTGCTGCGGCAAGGTACGCTGCTGGCGGAATGACGATTTCACTTGGGAATGGGAAAAATGATGATTCCAGGGTCATCAACACCACAATCCCGGGATACCCCCACTGGCCGACAGTATCAGCCAGCCAGACAACAAATTGGTGAAACATACTACTCCCTTTTTCCCCTCAGATAATGATATGCTGCATTCGAGAAACTTGTCTGAAAATAGCGCTTTTGCCTCAGACTCAGGTCTGATGGGAACAATAAACGCAACCATATGTTCAATGTCAACGTCTCGTATTACTCACGTATCTGCGAGCAGTTTTTTCCGACATAACGACGATATGGGGCAAAAGGGCATTCTCTGACATCCTCCTGAACTGTACCCATTCTAACCACCTTGCATGAAGAAAACATGAACGTGTTCTTCAGCGAAACGTTCTGTAAACCTCCTCTCGTAAACAAACGTTGTAAACACTCCAACTCACAAAGAAGTGTGGAGTCAGCTCGCGCCTCACTGATAATATCGCTTGATGGTGATGGCCTGAATGATTCCGCAGATATTGTCTCTTTCATCAATACATACAACGAAAAAAGCAGACAGCAGGCAAACCGTCTGCTCATCGGTCATAGAAGACAACGTCAGGATAGCAGTTGGCGACAGTTCTCATCCAAGGTGCCAATTCTGTGCGTAATATCGCCCCGGGTGATGATACCCCTTGACAGCGGCTGTGGCAGCAAACCCCCCAAGAGAGAGATGTTTAAAAAAACCTCCCGGCATTTAACCATATGCACAGCTTCATTCCCGCCCTCGTACTCCGAAGTGGCGGACCTGTTTTCTTGCTTCCTGTAAACCATCGAAGCCGCCGGAACCCGGTATTCATCGTCGGCCAGGCCAGCAGGTTGTTTCTATATATCCGAAACATCAAGTTCCTCAAACAGGAAATTGTTTATCAGTCATGAAGATTAATTTTTCTGGTTTATCCATTTTGGCAGGTGGGTATTTGTCGTGCATAAATGATCAGCCGGCTTACGGCTTTGTCAAGCGGACAGATAGTGATTTTGCTCAGCCGCCGACTGGCTGGAGCTGAGACGGAACGCCATACGAATGGCTGGTTTAGGAAGTCGCTCCTGATCAGGAGCGCTAGTGAATGACTACAGCAAAACGGTGCATTGCAGAATGCTAAAATCATGCAAAGCACCATTTAGCATACAACCGCTATTTCATGAGATAAAATCCGATTGCCTTGTCAGAAGAAGAGTAGGTCTCAGTCTCCTGAAACACAAGTCCTGCAATAAAGCCGGCTCCGCGCACGACCCTGCCTTCCTTTTTCACTTCTGTCTTTTGACGATCATCAAGCTGAAAATCGAGCATTACATTTTTTCCGACCTCAAGTTTTACCGGAGGCGCTACCCTGACACGAGCTCCTGTCCTGCTTATATCCAGTACCTGCACCGGAAAAAATTCACCGCCATTCACATTCACTTTTCCAAGAAGCTCGGTGTCTTTTCGCACATGCCTCCTGCGCTCCAGCAATACAGAGTTGACATACCCTTGTGAACAGTTCTCACGAAGGCATTCATTGCAGTCTTTATGACCGCATTCACATTCATCACATCGAAAACGGTAGGTAAGCTTCGCAGAACCAGCAGCATTAAGGTACTTGCTGACATCTACAACCTTCGTTTTCTCACAACCCGGGCAAACCAGAGCAACCTTGTTGTCTCTTCCGACATACATCTTTTTCATACACCCAACACCCGGTAAAAATTATTGCGCTATAGGGTTACCACTTATCCTCAGCAATTATATTTTCAAATTAGGGAAACACATCGAAATCTACGCTTATCATATTTTTCCCAGGAAATTCCAGGGTAGACGATTTTTTTCTCACGTAGCTCACTGAAAATCCATCCGTCTCCCCGTTGGAATAAAACGTAAAACTGTCCCCTGACCTCGCAGATTCGTACCTGAATCGAACAGCCTTCTTATAAGTACAGTTTAAACAACGCCTGAGTACCACTATCAGCGCCACCCTCTGCGGCAAGCTTATCATACAGTTGTCGTGCCAGTTTCAAGCCCGGCAGATTCACACCCATAGCGTCGGCAGATTCAATGGCAATTGTCATATCTTTGATGAAGTGCTTTACATAAAAACCCGGGGCAAAATCATCTTTGATGATTCTCGGCGCAAGATTACTTAACCCCCAGCTACCAGCAGCACCGCTCTCGATGCTCTTGAGTACCGTCTCAGGGTCAAGACCTGATTTTTTCGCATAAGCAAGTGATTCACACACACCCATCATACCTGCTGCAATGGCAATCTGATTGCACATCTTGGTATGTTGCCCACTTCCTGCCTTCCCCTGATACACAATATTTTTACCCATCAGTTCGAAGAGTGGCAGAATCGCATCGAAATCATCCTTCTCACCACCAACCATAATGGAAAGTGCTGCGTTACGCGCACCGATATCTCCGCCGGAAACAGGGGCATCCAGACTATGAATACCTTTTTTCGCTGCTTCTTCAGCTATCCGGGCGGCCAGATCAGGACGGGAGGTGGTCATATCCACTACATAGCTACCAGCCTTGATATTGGCAAGAATCCCCTGCTCTCCGAGGTAGACTTCTTCAACATCAGGCGGAAACCCAACAATAGTGAAGATCACATCACACTTTGAAGCAAGAGCGACAACAGAATCCTCCCAGACAGCACCTTCTGCTATGATATCTTCCGCTTTTGCTTTCGTGCGGGTATAAATGTGCATTGCATAACCACCCTGCATCAGATGGCGGGCCATACTCTTGCCCATAACTCCGATTCCGATAAAACCCACCGTAGTGCTACCTGCCTGAATTACCATATCTTACTCCATTCAATTCATGGTTATGTGAAACAACACGCACCTCTCCAGCACTCTATAATGCTCCACAGAAAGTCGTCCTTTAATCATTTACTTATGGATAATACCTGCTCAACTCGCCCAACACAGTAGCAGAGAGCCTCTATCTTTTCAATATATTGAAGAATTTCAACATAGTTTAGCGAGGAGGAAATTGAGCCAGAATGGAATCCACCATTCTGTAAACAAAGGCAGTTGTGTCTTCAGGTGTTGAGTGCGTTCGAACAATCTCAGAACCGGTACCGCGCCACAGTAAGGTGCCGTTAAGAGCGTCATAAATATCAATAACCAGCACTCCGACATCATACTGAGAAACACTCACACCCTCTCCAAAGCCAATTTCACCATACCTGTAACGGCGGCCAAAGCCGAAGCCGACATTGGTACCGTATGGTTCCGATTCCAATCTGGTTTGAATTGTGTAACTGTAACTCACGAGAAAGTCTGCCCGGCTCTGCAACACATAGCCAGAAGCAGTAAGCCGATTTTCAATCGCCTGCTGGAACCGCTCCTGCAACAGCGGGTTATTCACCCGAATATCATTCGACGTGGGAAAATCCGACATTTTCCACTGAAAAGTATGATATTGGAAAAAATTCGTGCCGATCCTGTAATCCTGGCTGACCTGTACTCTGGAACAGCCGTTCAAGGCAAATAACACAAGTATGGTTGCAACAACGGTCCAAGATTTCATATGACCTCCGTGGTATCTTCTGACACAACTTACGTATCCAATGAATTCACATCTGACATCTCTTGTCTTCACTCTACAGTAGCTACTCCCAGTCCAATTCACAACGATTTACCAGCCGGCCCCGCCTCCGGGCAACATTGCTTCTCAACCTGTATTTGCTATGTAACACAGCCGGAATATCTGACAACCGCTTCATAATTTACACTGATTTTGATACAAAGAAGAAAGGACATAGTTCAAACACCCATCCCAATGATGGAATATGTTCACTGTCGATATCTCCCGGGACCCGGAGGTAGCAATGCACCAACACACCCCCCACTCCATCTCAATCCGTATCGCCCTGCCGGCGCTGCTCACTGTGATTCTGTTTGCTACAGCTGTTTTCCTGATTGTTATGCCCGCTCTGGAAGAGAGCTTTATTGCCCGCAAAAAAGAAATGATCAAAGAACTCACAGAGTCTGCCTGGTCTATTCTGGCAGCAAGTGAATCTCTGGAGAAGTCTGGAGAACTCTCCAGAGACCAGGCCCAGCAACGCGCTATTGAAATGATTAAAAACCTCAGGTACGGACCTGAACGGAAAGACTATTTCTGGCTCAACGATATGACCCCGGTCATGATCATGCATCCGTACAGGGCCGACCTGAATGGAAAGGACATCAGAGACTTCATGGATCCCAACAACAAAAGGCTTTTCGTTGAATTCGTGGAAGTGGTGAATAAAGAAGGGGCAGGCTATGTCGAATATATGTGGCAATGGAAAGATGACGCCAGCAGGATTGTGCCCAAAATCTCCTATGTGAAAGGATTCCAACCATGGGGGTGGATCATCGGCTCCGGTATATATATCCATGACGTATATCTTGAAATGGCCAGAATCAGAGGGAAACTTTACACCATAACCGGCGTCATTTTTATAATTGTCGTTTGCTCAGTTGCCTACATCATCCGACAAACCATGCTTGCCGACAAACTGCGCCAGAGAATATGGCATGAACGTTCCGCCCTGCTGGCAGCACTTGAGATAAGCGAAGAGCAGTACCGTTCCCTGGTGGAATATACCAGTGACTGGATATGGGAAATGGATCCTGCCGGAACCTACACCTATTGCAGCCCGAAGATTCAGGAACTTCTTGGTTTTTCACCAATGGAAGTCGAAGGGAAAAAGCCTTTTGATTTGATGGTTTCAGGAGAAATCGAACATGCTGGCAAACGTTTCAGGGATATGCTCAGGAAAGGCAAGCCGTTTACGGGTCTTGAATCAATCTGCCGGCATCGGGACGGGCGGTCGATTGTTATCGAAAAAAATGGTGTGCCGTTTTTCAATAGTAACCACGAACTTCTCGGTTATCGCGGAGTTGCCCGCGATATCTCTGAACGAAAGCGCTCTGAAGAAGCCTTGTGGAAAAGCCATAACCAGTTACACCGAAACCTGGAAGAAACAGTAAGGTCTCTGGCTTTGACCGCTGAAAAACGTGATCCGTATACAGCGGGACACCAGATCCGGGTAGAACGACTGGCACATGCCATTGCCCTTGAACTCGGTATGACTGAAAAACAGTTGCGGGGGCTGCATTTTGCCGCACTCCTGCATGATATCGGTAAAATATCACTTCCTTCAGAATATCTGGCGAAACCAACCACCCTCTCAGATGAGGAACGTACAATCATCAAATGCCATACCGAAGCAGGGTATGAGATTCTGAAATCAATCCACTTCCCCTGGCCGGTCGCGGAAATTGTGCGTCAGCACCATGAACTGCTGGACGGCTCAGGCTATCCTCGCGGCTTGCGGGATGCAGAGATTCTACTTGAGGCCAAGATTATTACCGTGGCTGACGTGGTCGAAGCGATGTCGTCACACCGCCCATATCGGCCGGCACTGGGACTTGACGCCGCTCTAGATGAGATTCAGAAGGGCAAGGGAAAAAAATATCACAAACAAAGTGTGGAGGCGTGCCTCTACCTGATCAAAGAACGGCAATTCGATCTTGACGGTATAAACTGGTAGAAATCCGGTGCATGCCGGATTTCTTATCATTTCAGGTAGCAACGACCGGAATTACATACAGCAAGATGGCGAAAAAGTGAAAAATCGTACCCGCCAGCACAAAGAGATGCCAGATGGCATGATTAAAGGGTATGAATTTTTTCAGATAGAACGGAATTCCAAGAGTATAACACAGACCACCGATGAGGAGCAGCCACATGCCACCAGGCGCAACAGCAGCAAACATCGGCTTTACTGCGACAACAATGGTCCAGCCCATTGCCACATAGAGAGTAATGATGATAAATCGCAGTTTTTTGGGCAGAAATATTTCCAGCAGGATGCCCGCTACCGCAAGTCCCCAGACTATGCCGAACAACGACCAGCCCCACGCTCCACGTAAGCTCACCAGAGTAAACGGTGTATAGGTTCCTGCAATCAGCAGGAAGATCGATGAATGATCGATAACCCGCAGCACCGCCTTAGCTTTGGCCCAGGGGACGCTGTGATACAATGTTGATGCAGTGTACAGCAGAATCATGGTGCCACCGAACACACTACAGGAAACAATGTGCCATACAGTACCGAAAAGGCTGGCAAAAGCTGTCAGAACGGCAAGGCCGGCTATGGCGAGAACAATACCGATTCCGTGAGTGACACTATTCGCAATTTCTTCTGAGAGACTGTAATGAGGCATAACGTTGGAATGATTTTCCATAGATGTTGTCAATGTTGTCCGGAATTCTCAATGAATTTTCAGGTAAATCCGTTGTACGTCAATGTACTGTACGTCTTATGATAAATATGAACTACCTCCAAGACAACCACTACTACATTTGAGTACATCTATCCTAGCCTGTTTTTTCCTCTTTCACTATGAGTTTCCTGTTTTCTCCTGTAAGCTCAGGGCTGGATGCCATTAAATTTGCCCATGAACTCTGAAAAAGATAGGATATAAAAGAGAGTTTTCAAGGAGTACTCTTTTTTGTCATTGTCCTGCTCCTTATTTATGCAAAGAGTGCATTGTACTTCCTTTTATGAGTAAACAAAATATTCCAAAGCGAGTTTTTTACTTTCTCACTGTCAGCGTACTGTTCTGTTTATTTTCAACCAGTGAACTTCCCGCCCAAGACGGTGATACGCTGGTGGAAACCTTCAGACACTACCGTGACTGGCTGCCGCTTTGGGCTGAGCACCCCGTCCTCTCTTTCTTTATACACATCAGCTTGCTGCTCCTGCTCTTTGCTGCACTCTTCTGGAACAGACGACTCAAACATCGCATTACGCACCAGACAAACCACATGAAGCAGCATGAAGAAAACCTGCGAAAGCTCATTGTGGCGTCATCTGAGGAAGATGAAGACTCCTACTTCCGGTCAATGGTTCTGACTCTGTGTGAAACCAACAAAGCAACCTACACTTACATCGGCAGACTCCAGGCTGATGACTCAATCCAGACTCTTGCTGTCGCCAAAGGCTCACGCCTGATAAACAATTTTTCCTATCCGCTGGCAAATACACCATGCGAACAGGTAACTACCCTCAAAACGTGTATTTATCCTTCCAACGTTTCCAAAAAATTCCCGGCAGATAAGGCTTTAACTGACATGGGAATTGAAGCATTTATTGGCTCGCCTGTCTTCGACCATAATAAAACCTGTATAGGTATTGTCGTTTCTCTCTATGATCATCCTCTGGAAGATTCCTCAACTATTGAATCGACCTTTAAACTATTTGCCTTACATATCGGCAGTGAAATGGCCCGGCTGGAAAGCTTGCGTAATCTAAAGAGAAATGAGCGCCGCTACCGGCTGCTTACTGAAAATCTGCCTTCGGTGGTATGGGCAACGACAGCAGACGGACACACTCTCTATATCAGCCCAAATATCAAGAAAATATACGGTTACGAGGCCGAAGAAATCTTGACAGGAGGTGACGCAATCTGGCTCGGCAGAATTCACAAGGAGGATCTGAGCAAAGTACAGCAGGCCTTTGGCGGTCTGTTTCAAGACGGTACTCCGTTTGATGTTGAGTACCGTATTCAACGAAAAGATGGCGAATGGATCTGGCTCCACGATCGCGCCACTATGACCGAAGAAGTCAATGGCCGACAAACAGCTTATGGTGTTTTCTCAGATGTCACCGAAAAGATTGAGGCTGCAGCTGCCGCACTGGAGAACCGTAAACGCTACCAGCAACTGGTAGAAGGTACAGCAGATCTCATCACTATTGTCGATCCTGAAGGTCGTTTCATCTTCGTTAACCATATGGCCAATAAGATCTTCGGCATCTCCCCGGAACATTGTATTGGTCTCTCGGCTTTCGAGTTTATCCACCCTGAGGACAAGGCCACAACCGTTAAATGGTTTACCCGCCAGCTTGAATCACACGCCCGGCAGGCGACTATTGAAAACCGCCAGCTCAGTCGCTCCGGCGAGGTGCACACCATGCTCTGGAGCTGCACTTTTACGTATGACAATAATAGCAACCTTGTAAACATCAACGGTATCGCACGGGACATCAGCATTCGTAAGCGCACTGAGCAGGCCCTGGAAAAAAGGATAGTGGCTCTGACACAACCGCTCTCGGAAACAGGCAGCATCAATTTTGAAGATCTGTTCAACCTGGCAGATGTTCAGCAACTTCAGGATCAGTTTGCCAAAGCAACCGGTGTTGCCTCCATTATTACCCAGCCGAATGGAACAGCCATTACACAGCAGAGTAATTTCTGCCGTCTCTGCAGCAATCTACTCTGTCAGGCCATGACTGGCAGTGTCGGCTGCGATCTAGTAAATACCTTTATCAAGGCGGAGTCTCCATCCAGTCCTGTCATTCGCCCGTGCAAAAAATGTGGCCTCCTGGATGCAAGAGCTGCCATATATGTCGGCGGCAGGCATGTTGCAAACTGGCTGATCGGTCAGGTGCGGGAATCCGGACAAACCGATGAACCGGTCCGCAGATTTGCTCGTGAATTGGGGCAAAATGAAGAAGAAATTGCGGGAGCTTTCCTGGAGATTCCCGTCATGGACAGGTTACAATTTGAAAATGTTGCTCAGGTACTGACAACCCTCGCTGAACAGCTCTCAACTACAGCGTATCAAAATGTGCAACAGGCACGATTTATCGCAAGTCGCAAACAGGCGGTACAGGAACTCAGGCATAACGAGGAAAATCTGCGGGCAACCCTCAACTCCATCGGTGATGCCGTCATTGCCACTGATACCCACGGCACCATAACCAAAATGAATCCGGTAGCTGAAAAACTTACCGGCTGGTCATTCAATGACGCCGCAAACAGAAAACTGGGTGAGGTATTTTGCATAACTGATGAAAATTCTGATAACACAATTGCAGATCCGTTACAGCAAATTCTCGATTCCAGTGAAACAGAGAACAGATCTTCCAGCCAGGCACTCCTTCTTTCCCGGAATGGTCGAAAATATGTAATTGCCCATTCCGGTGCGCCAATTCGCTCCGCAACAGATGAAATTTCAGGTGTAGTCGTTGTTTTTCGAGATATTTCAGAGGAACAGGCACTGCAGGAGCAGTTACGCCAAAGTCAGAAGATGGAAGCAATAGGCCTGCTTGCTGGTGGAGTCGCTCATGATTTTAACAATTTGCTAAGTGGCATACTTGGCGCTGCCGAACTCCTCGATTCACGGCTGGAAGCAGATAAGGACAGCAAGAAATTTCTGGATATGATCAGTGATGCCGCTCGTCGGGCTGCAGGCCTCACCAGTAAACTGCTGGCCTTTGCCCGCAAACAGCCGGCACTGAGGGTTAAAACATCTATCCATCAAGTGCTGCTGGAAACTGTTGAACTGCTGAAAAATACAATTGATCGCCGCATCAACATACTGGCTGATCTTTCGGCGGCCGAGTATCATGTTCTTGGCGATGGTTCCTCTCTGCAAAGTGCATTTCTCAACCTTGGCATCAATTCATCCCACGCCATGCCTGATGGCGGCACTCTAAATATCAATACCAGTAATATTGAACTCGATGAAACAGCTTGCGCAGCTAGCTCGTTTGATATTCAGCCAGGCTATTATCTGCAGATTGATATGCATGACACGGGCAGCGGCATATCACCGGATGATCTACCCAGAATATTTGAGCCATTTTTTACCACTAAAAATCTGGGCAAAGGGACCGGCCTCGGCCTGGCCGCATCCTACGGTACTATTCAGCAACATCAGGGATCTATTCATGTTGTCAGTGATAAACATAGCGGCACCTGCTTTTCTATTCTGCTGCCGCTGATGGCACCAGAGCCACTGGAAGAAGCAGCTTCATTGCCGCAAGCGATTTCCGGCTCTGGTAAAATATTATTAGTCGATGATGAAGATATCGTACGAGCCACGGCAAAAGCCATACTTCAGGATCTCGGTTACGATATCCTGCTGGCAGAAAATGGTAAAGCAGGTCTTGAACTCTATAAAAAACATCATCAGTCAATTGATCTTGTCATTCTCGACATGATAATGCCGGTTATGAACGGGCGTGATTGCTTTTCAGCATTGCAACAGGTAAATCCTGATGTACGGGTCATCCTCTCATCAGGCTACCTTGATAAGAACGATCTGGCCCAGATGGAGGCTCTTGGTTTACGAGGTTTTATCTCCAAACCATTCGGCATCTCAGCACTCAGCAAAATAATTCATGATGTCCTGCACAGTGCATCATGAACCCCATGGGAGCTTGTCAAAAAGGAAAGTATGCAGAGAATAGAGATTGTTAAAACAGATATAACTACACTTCACGTTGATGCAATCGTCAACGCGGCCAATAACACACTGCTCGGTGGAGGCGGGGTAGATGGAGCTATCCACCGGGCTGCCGGGCCCGAGCTGCTTGCCGAATGCCGCACAATTAACGGTTGCCTGACAGGGGACGCCAAAATTACCGGAGGCTATAATTTACCTGCAAAATATGTCATCCATACTGTCGGCCCGATTTGGCGTGGTGGCGCACAGAACGAGGAGAATCTGCTTGCCAGTTGCTACAGCACCTGCCTGCAGCTCGCGCAGGAACATGATATACACAGTATCGCCTTTCCTGCAATCAGTTGTGGAGTATACGGTTTTCCCATTCAACGTGCCTGCGAGATCGCCGTTAATGAAGTGGCAAAAGTTCTTCATTCTGAAAATACACTGAAGAAAGTGATCTTTGCCTGTTTTAACAGTGCCGTTTACAACGAATTCAACAGACTAGTGCAGAGAAATCAGGACTAAATCGTCAGCAACTGCTCATTGTTTTTCAACAACCCGGTCAATGGCTGCCCCCAGTATTCAATTGCAATACCCATTTCTTCTAATTTTGCAGTCACCCCGAGTTGATCAGCACAGGCCTTGCATGCTGTCAGATGAACTCCCGCATCCAGGGCCTCCTGCACTTTGTCCTGTATATCACCATTCCTGGCAACCAGTTGCGTGGTCGCGCCCCAGATGATTATCGTAACTTCCGACCACCACTCACGACGCATAGAATTGATGGCATACATAAAAACCATCTTTTCGGCGGTAATAGGATTGTCATTTGTCCAAAGGATATAAAGATGTGTCTTGTCCATAATTTTTCCTCATTATTGTTGGTATAATTAGAGCCCTTCGATCTGGCCAGGATAATTGTTTTTTCGTTGTACCTCTATCTCAATCCTGAATACGCTACACGAACTTTCCGATCAACTCTTTTCGTATGACAAAATTATGCAACCATCTTACTATATCTTAGTTACCGGCGCCTTTGTCCCAAGCACCATTTCTTCCTTTTATGCTGGTGATAACTGAAAAGTGAGGCTTCTGTAGTTAATGAATTCCAACCCCGAAAATAAGCTCAGCGCCTGCCCGCAATGCGACCTTCTGCTGCGGCGCGCCGAAACACCACCAAACCACACTACATCGTGCCCACGATGCGGCTGTGTACTTGGCCGTAATCACTCAGGTTCCGTCGAAAAAACCATGGCACTTGCCATAACCGGTCTGTTGTTGTATCTCCCGGCAATTCTGCTCCCGCTTATTACCCTTGAAAAACTTGGGATGAGTGAAAAGGCAAACGTCATTGACACTATTATTAGATTTTATAGCAGCGGGTACTATTTTGTTTCAGCGATGACACTGTTCTCAGCGGTTCTTATGCCTGCCTGCCTGCTCAGCCTGGTTTTCATTGTTACCCTGCAATTGAAAACAGGTACTGCATCTCCCACGACAGCCCGCCTTCTGCGCCGTTATATACATCTGGAAGAATGGGCAATGCTCGAGGTTTATCTGTTTGGAATCCTGGTTACTATCTTTAAAATGGCGGGTACAGCCGATGTTATCTATAACGCCGGTTTTTTCTCATTTATCGGCTTGGTTTTCATCACCCTCGGTATCGGCGTGGTTATGGACAGGAATCTTTTCTGGGATATGCTTGATTTCAACGCCACCTCTCTTCCGCCACTGGCCAAACAGGTTCTGCATTCAAGCCAGGTTCCCCTTGAAGTCACGGCATCACAGGCTGGCCTTGCCACCTGCCTCACCTGCAATAAGCTTGAACCACTCAATCATAAGGCGGCACCACCCTTACATTGTAGTCGTTGCGCAGAGAAACTACATCTTCGCAAACCGTACAGCCTTTCAAAAACACTGGCACTTGTCGTAACCTCCGCTCTACTGCTGGTACCAGCCAATATTCTGCCTATCATGCGGGTAGACTTTCTGGGGGTATCTGAAGATTCCACCATTCTCGACGGTATACTGCACTTTCTTGAAGACGGTTCGTATCTGATCGGTATCATCATTATGGTTGCTTCTATTCTGGTACCGCTATTCAAGATTACAGGGCTAGGAATCCTGCTCTGGTCCACAACTGCGAAACTGCCCTATTTTCTGCAGCAGAAGGCAAAAATGTTTCGAATCATAACCTTTATCGGCAGGTGGTCAATGCTCGATATTTTTGTTATTGCCCTGCTGATTTCCCTTGTGGATTTCGGCTTTTTCACTTCAATTCACGCGGCTCCCGCGTCTACCTTTTTCTGTCTCGTTGTGGCCGCGACCATGCTCGCTGCAAATACCTTTGATCCAAGAATAATGTGGGATAACTGCCGCCCATGCAACACAGCACTTCAAGCAAAAACACACTATGAGCATTGATATTTCTTCACCCACACCGGATGAATCAACACCGACGCCACTGGTCAGGCGTTCACGCGGCATCTCCGTTATCTGGACCCTGCCATTACTGGCTCTGGTCATCTGCGGCTGGTTGCTGTATCAATCAGTTCAGAATGCAGGCATCGAAATTATAATATATTTCGATAACGCCAATGGGCTGACCGCAAGCAAAACCCAGGTTATGTCCAAGGGCATCCCTGTTGGCCTTGTTAAAAAACTAGAACCGGATCTGGAACAGAACAAGGTACGCGCCACTGTGGTTATGGATAAAGGCCTTGAATCGCATCTTGTAGCCGACACACAGTTCTGGGTCGTGAGAGCGGAATTGTCCGCCGCAAGTGTCCAGGGACTAGAAACAATCTTTACCGGCAGTTATATCGGCATCCGTGCAGGAACATCAAACCAGGAACAGAGAGTCTTTAAAGGGCTTTCCTCTGCTCCTCCTGTTTCTGAAGAAGCTCCCGGTCTGCATATCACTCTGAAAGCTGATGCTCTTGGCTCAATCCAGAGGGAAACAGGTATATATTATAAGAATATCGAGATAGGCAAAGTGCAGGATTATCGGATAGCCTTAGACAGTTCTATTCTCATCGATGTCCATATTGAGCCTGAATATATGAATATTGTCAGGGCCGAGAGTCGCTTCAGTAATGCCAGCGGTATGTCCATATCCGGTGAGCTCACCAATCTCAAAGTACAGATTGAGTCGTTATCCTCTCTTATTCGCGGAGGTATTCTGGTACATACTCCCAAAGAACTGCATAACACGCCTCCTGCCCAAAACGGCCAGACGTTTCATCTCTATAAAGATTTCGAAGATGCTGACTACGGCATCCCGATGTCCCTGCAACTTTCCTCCGGCGCTGATATTGTCGAAGGCTCCACCAAAATTATGTACCGGGGCATCGAAGCCGGTTTTGTTAAAGAAATCAAAATCAACGATGACGACCGGAAAACAGTTACCGCCCAGATACAACTGGATCCCAGAGCAGAATTCATTCTACGGGAAAATACCGTTTTCTGGCTGGTAAAACCGGCAATCACACCAGCGGGAGTAAGCAATATCAGAACTCTGCTGACCGGCTCACACATCACCTTCAGACCGGGGGATGGCGATTTTACCACACACTTCACAATCCTCCCTGAACCGCCACCGCAGGAACCGTTGCGCGCCGGGGCATATCTGCAGCTGAAATCTGATCACGGCGTCAGCCTCACCGCCGGTTCTCCGGTTTACTTCAAGGATATTCCTGTAGGGGAAGTGATTCATGTCGGCCTGGCTCCCGGCTCCGCTGATGTTTTTACCACTCTTTTTATATATGAACCATATCAGCAGCTGGTGCATAACAAAAGTGTCTTCTGGCTACAAAGCGGGGTAGATATAAAAGCCGATTTTTCCGGAGTACAGGTAGAGACAGGTCCTCTTGCCCGGTTACTGGCCGGCGGCGTTGTCTTTTCTTCACCTCCAATTGCCGAAAAACAGAAAACACCACTTTTGCCAGACCATATTTTTCACCTATATGAAAACTACAGCAGCGCTGTTGCCGCTATTCCTTCCCTGCAACCGGCCGGAGTTCATTTTCAATTGCATACCAGTGAACCGGCAAACATCAGTATCGGCGCTCCGATTGTTCACCGGAATATCAAGATCGGCCATGTCACTGGTTTAAGTTTTGGCAAAGACCGGACCTCGGTACTCATTGATTGCTTTATCAGAGAGGAACACCAACGCATTCTCACATCTTCAACACGCTTTTACAGTTTCAGTGGTGTTGAGGTTTCCGGTGGGCTCGATGGCATAAACCTTAAACTGGGATCAGTTGAATCAATATTGAAAGGCGGTATAGCCTGTATCACTGATTCTGTAAGTTCACCGGCTATCCCGAAAAGACCACTACCTCTCTATAAAGATATAGAAGAAGCCCTGCATTCAGGTGATACTGAAATTACTGTCCGGTTTGCCAAAGTTGGCGGCCTGAGAAACGGGTCCCCCCTTCGTTACAAAGGTGTCAATGTCGGCAAGATAACTTCGATCGGATTTGGCAAGGATTTGCAGCATGTAAACGTGAACATCCGGATTGATGATATAGTCGCCCCGCTGTTCAGGACAACGACCCGAATCTGGCAGGTTGAACCGGAAATTTCTCTCAGCGGAATCAACAATATTGAAACAGCCATAACTGGTCCTTATCTCACATTTCTACCCGGCGCAGGTAAGCCAATGCGTGAGTTCACAGCGGTCACTGAAGCTCCGCAAACTCCCTATTCAGAAAGAGAAGGGCTGCAGCTTATTCTTGAATCGACTCATCTCGGCTCCCTTGGCGTCGGCTCACCGCTGTATTATCGCGAGTTGAAAATCGGCGAAGTTACAGGCTTTGAGCTTTCACCATCATTTCGGCAGATTTTTATCTACACGATGGTTGAACCAAAATATGCTGCAGTTGTCCGGGAAAACACCCGGTTCTGGAATGTGAGCGGAGCACGGGTTGAAGGCGGCCTGCTCTCCGGCATTGCTCTCTCTGCAGGCTCTATCGAATCTATTGTACGCGGAGGAATCGCCCTAGCAACACCAAATAACGAAGAAGCTGGACAGGCAGTCTCCACCGGACAGCATTTTCGCCTGCACGATAAAGCGACCAAAGAGTGGCTGGACTGGAATCCTGATATCATTTTGCTAGGTGACTAGACAGCCCACACACATGCCTCAAATTACTTTTGGTCATGTTTGTGAAAAAGTAATTTGAGGCATATTGACACCGTTTCTTTCCCGACATACCATCATAAATAGAACAGTGAATGCATTTGCAGGGCAGGCTGATGCACATATTCATTTCGTGATATCTTTTGACCCTATTGGCCACGCTCCTGCACGGTGAACAGGCACCGAAAGCTTCTGAACTCATGCAGACTTTCGGGAATGTTTGAATTCTGAGCAAATGGAGGAAAATCATGGATTTCAAAAAACTGTTACCATGGAACTGGTTCAAAGATGAAGAAAGGCATTCAGGAGGAGAAGTGGTACCTGTGGAGTATGAAAAACTGCAGCGGCAACATACTCGTGGCGACGCTGATCCTTTCAGACTTTTCGCAGATATGGAAAAATTCTTTTCCAGCGGTCTTGAAGAGAATCTCTGGTCCTCCTTCAATCGGAATCTGCCAACAACACCACTGACTGATCCCGGATTGCTTCGTCCCTATATTGATATCGCTGCAAACAGCAGCGAATATATGATTACGGTTGAAATCCCGGGAGTAAACGAGAAAGACATCTCCCTCGAGATCTCTGAAGACACCCTCGTGATCAAAGGTGAAAAGAAGCAGACACACGAAGAACGGAAAAGGAATTTCTACAGAGTCGAACGTTCTTACGGATCTTTCCAACGCCTCTTATCGCTGCCGCAGGATGCAGATCGCGAACATATCGAAGCTGCGTTCAAAAACGGTGTACTCAACATTTCGATTCCACGTAAAGAACTACCAGCAACATCCGAACCCAGAGTTGTCCAGATCAAGTAAGATACAAGCCAGTTTGCGCCTGAGATGCATTTCCACTCAGGCGCAAATTGTCAGATATTCCACCCCATCCAAAGAGCAAACACCTTGGATATATGCGATATATTTGGTAAGATTTGTGTAAGGAGTTCTATTCATTATCAGTCTTGAGATTCTCCAGATGACCATGCTGATCAACCTCTTACAAACGGTGGAATTATGCTGAATATCACAAAAATTGTTGTTCCGGTTGACCTGCACAAGAACACAGACAAACTTGTTAACTATGCTCTATTTATCGCCAAAAGCCTCGATGCTGAAGTCATATTCTTTCACGCCGTTGAGTTTGTTGTTCTCGGGGAAATGGCTCTGGGGAATCCATCTTATGACGATTACAACACCGATCGCCTCAAAAAAGCCAGAAAAGCCCTCGATGAGATAAGAGAAAAAGCCGCAGATACTTATAAAAATTGCACCAGTAAAGCGGTCATTGGTGATACTGTCGATGAAATACTCGATCTGGCCAAAGCAGAAAAAGCAGGTCTGCTCATAATGGGAACCCACGGGAAACGCGGATTGGAGAAAATCCTGCTCGGTAGTGTGGCAGAACGGGTCCTGAAAAACGCCCATTGTCCGGTACTGGTGATGAATCCTTACAAGTAACCGAATCAGTTGTACTAACATTGCAGAAGCTATACGGTAGATAACATTTTACAATGTACTACCAGCTGTCAAGCGACGCTCCAAAACCACATCTCCCCCCCCACCTTCGATTCTACTGGAATGATTCCCATGCTGTCACTCCAGTAGAATCAACACTACAACCTCTCTTTCGTCGTCTCAACCTTCCCAACTGAAATGCTGAATGCTTTCAGAACAACTGACCTTCGCTGCAAAAATCTGCCCGGGAACAATTTCAACCTACTTCGCTACATCTCAGATTTTTACATTTTTATCATTTTTTCACATATCCGTAAAACACACTCACCAATTTGTCGCGCCATGACATAAATGCAATAACTTCAAAAAGCTACCCTGACAAGCCTCCCCTCTAGCAGACGCATATACTCCTGTATATACGTCATAAAATAACAATTGACATTTGTGGCACACCCCTTGCTTTATAGATGATAATCCCAGGCAGGCGAGGAGACGGATAAGCAAAGACTCTACCTGACACATTCACAGCTGCCTCCGGGACATCACTTGATATCCCCCTATAACCTATAGGGAAAATTAATATACCGCATACAAACCTGAAGAGAGATGCGGTAACATACCAAGCAATACAAGGAGAGAGGAAATGGAACGTAGGGAATTTTTAAAAAAGGCTGGCCTCGGAGCAGCTGCAGCAGTTGCGGCAACAACACTACAGGCTCCTTTTGTGCACGCCTCAAAGAAAACCACCATTAAATGGCGCCTGCAGACCTACGCCGGACCAGCTCTCGCCGAGTATGTTATCAAACCGCAGATTGATGCATTCAACAAAGCAGCGAACGGCGAAATGGTGATTGAGTTATACCATGCTGATCAACTGGTCCCGACAGGTGAGCTCTTCCGCGCCATGCAGCGGGGCACCATCGACGCCGTGCAAAGTGATGATGACTCTATCGCCGCACCGGTCGACGTATCAGTATTCGGCGCGTATTTCCCGTTTGCTTCCCGCTACTCCCTTGATGTTCCCGTACTCTTTAACCATTACGGCTTAAAGGAGATCTGGGAAGAAGCCTATGATGAGGTAAAAGGCGTTAAATGGCTCAGTGCAGGTGCCTGGGATCCGTGTAACTTTGCCACCGTTGAACCTATCCGCTCTCTTGCTGACCTGAAAGGAAAACGTATTTTCACCTTCCCTACTGGCGGTAAGTTCTTGCAGCGTTTCGGGGTAGTGCCAGTCACCCTGCCCTGGGAGGATATTGAGGTCGCTATCCAGACCGGCGAGCTCGACGGTATCGCCTGGTCCGGTATTACCGAAGATTACACTGTCGGCTGGGCTGATGTTACCAACTACTACCTGACCAATAACATTTCCGGTGCCTGGGCTGGATCCTACTTCGCCAACTCCGATAAATGGGAGGCACTTCCAGAACACTTGAAGACCCTCTTTCGCCTTTCCATGGACAGTTCACACTACTATCGTCAGCACTGGTACTGGTGGGGAGAGGCACATTACCGCACCACAGGCGGCAAACTTGAGCTGACCTCAATCCCGGATGCGGAATGGAAAACCGTAGAAGACGAAGCCCTGAAATACTGGGACGAAATTGCGGCGACAAGCCCGCGTTGCGCTAAAGTTGTTGATATCCTCAAAAAATACTCCGCCACTATGGAGAAGGCCGGACGGCCGTATCGATACATATAGGTTACCACCACAGCACCACCCACAACCGGCCCGGGGATTGATGTCGACTGCCACGGCAGAGGTCCCCGGGCCACCTCACCACTTTGAAGGCTGCCTTGAAAATATTTTCAAGGCAGCCGATGTTCATTTCACCGAATGAGGGACAGCAGTGCCTAAAGCAATAAAAATATACGTGCGCTATGTCGACGCACTCAATAAAAAAATCGGTAAGCTATCGATGTACCTCGTGTTCCTGATGATGGGAATATTGCTTTACGCATCCATCGCCAGAACCATCTTCGACACACCACTCCTCTGGGCCGTAGAAATGTCCCAATTCACCATGGCAGCATATTACATGCTTGGCGGTGCCTTCTCGATGTATCTCGGAGCACATGTCCGCATGGATGTTCTCTATGGCAACTGGTCTCCGAAAAAACGCGCAACCGTTGATGTCTTCACCGTGCTCTGCCTCATATTCTACCTTACAGTCCTGCTTGCCGGAGGCGTCTCAAGTACGGCGTATTCTCTTGAATATGGACAACGGAACTACTCTGCCTGGGCTCCACCCGTGGCACCTATTAAAATTATTATGGTAATCGGTATATTCCTGATGCTGCTGCAGTCTATTGCTACATTCTTTAAAGATATAGCCAGAATTAAAGGGGTGAAATTGTCATGAGCTATGAAATGATTGCACTCCTTATGTTTTCGACCCTGATGCTGATGCTGCTGACAGGCCAGCGTGTGTTCGGTGCTGTCGGCTTTGTTGCCGCCGCTGCTGCCATGATACTCTGGGGAAAAGGCGGCTATGAAATGCCCTTTAACGCCAGTATTGTTCTACTCAACTGGTATCCGCTGCTGACCCTGCCCCTTTTCATCTTTATGGGCTATATGCTCTCTGAATCAGGAATTGCAAGCGATCTGTATAAGATGTTCCATGTCTGGATGGGTCCGCTTAACGGTGGTCTTGCCATCGGTACCATATTTCTGATGGTGGCGATTTCCGCCATGAACGGACTGAGTGTCGCCGGTATGGCTATCGGCACAAGTATAGCTCTGCCGGAGATGCTGAAACGCGGTTACGACAAGCGGATGGTAACCGGTGTTATCCAGGCAGGTAGCTCTTTAGGCATTATGGTACCTCCCAGTATCGTACTGGTTCTGTACGGCATGATCGCCAGGCAACCTGTCAGCCAGTTGTGGATGGCTGGTGTTTTCCCTGGGCTGCTGCTGGCCGCCATGTTTATGATTTATATCGCTATCCGGTGCAAAATGCAGCCTGAGCTCGGCCCAAGCCTACCCGTCGAAGAACGGGATATTCCACGCAGCGAGAAAATTCGTCTGCTCGGCGCTGGAGTCCTGCCCCTGATCATTATCTTTTCTGTGACCGGCCTTTTCGTTATGGGTGTCACCAGCCTGGTCGAAAGTTCGGCTGTCGGTGCAACTGCCGCGACCATAGCCGCGCTCGCTAAAGGCCGCCTGAACCGTAAGGTCATGGATGATACGCTGCACAAGACCTTAAGCGTCAGCTGCATGTTCATGTGGATTATTTTAGCGGCTCTCTGCTTTGGCTCGGTATTTGACGGCCTTGGTGCAGTTCATGCTATCGAAGCTCTTTTTCTTGACACCTGGGGCCTGAGTCCATGGGGCGTGCTCATCATGATGCAGGTATCCTATATCATCATGGGTATGTTTTTAGATGACACCGCGATGCTGGTCATTGTAGCCCCGCTCTATATCCCGCTAATCAAGGCGCTGGGCTTCAACCCGATCTGGTACGGTGTGCTCTATACAATTACCTGCCAGATAGCTTACATGACACCTCCATTCGGTTATAATCTATTTCTGATGAAAGCCATGGCACCAAAAGATATCACTCTTGTTGATATTTACAGCTCAATCATACCTTTTGTTATTATTATGTGTATCGGCCTTGGAGTTGTAATGGTATTTCCTGATATCGCGCTATGGTTGCCGCAGACATATTATGCAAAATAGTGTTGAAGATGTGAGGGGTTAGGGGTTAGGGGGTAGGGAGTACAACAGCAATAACTTCGTCTTAAACAAAGAAAACAAACTATTATGTCGAATACAGATCGATTCGCTGACATGAGCCTGAAAGAACTTCTGGCAAAAGCCTCACCACTTCGCTCCGGTGACGTGCTGGCGGGGATTGCTGCAGAAAACGAGGAAGAGCGGGTCAGGGCCCAGATGGCCCTGGCCGAAGTGCCGCTCTCACGTTTTTTAAGCGATTGTGTCGTCCCGTATGAAACGGATGAAGTAACCCGACTCATAATCGACGAGCATGATACCAAAGCATTTGCGCCGATCAGTAGTTTTTCAGTGGGTGAATTCCGCGACTGGTTACTGACAGATGAAGTAAACACAGACGTTCTCGCCCAGATAGCAAGTGGCATTACCCCTGAAATGGCTGCTGCAGTAGCCAAACTTATGCGGATGCAGGATCTTATCCTGGTCGCAGCCAAATGCAGGGTAATCAGCTCGTTCCGCAATACCATAGGCTTGCCCGGCACCTTTTCCGTGCGGCTTCAACCTAATCATCCAACCGATGACCTGCGTGGTATTGCGGCCTCGACGCTCGACGGCCTCTGTTATGGTTGCGGTGATGCCGTTATCGGCATAAACCCGGCCACAGATAATGTTGAGAATATTACCAGGCTCCTGCATATGCTCGATTCTCTTATTGAGGGCTACAAGATCCCAACCCAGAGCTGTGTATTGACGCATGTGACGACAACCATGGAAGCAATTCGTGCCGGTGCACCTGTCGATCTCTGTTTTCAATCCATAGCGGGTACAGAAAAGGCCAACGCAAGCTTCGGAGTGAACCTGGCCATGTTGCAGGAAGCCCATGAGGCAACCCTGTTACAGGGACGCGGTACCATCGGCAATAACGTTATGTACTTTGAAACCGGCCAGGGCAGCGCGCTTTCGGCCAACGCCCACCATGGGGTCGATCAGCAGACTATTGAAGCACGCGCCTACGCAGTTGCCAGAAAATTCAGCCCGCTGCTGGTCAACAGTGTGGTCGGTTTTATCGGCCCGGAATATCTCTACAACGGCAAGCAGATTCAGCGGGCCGGGCTTGAAGATCACTTCTGCGGCAAATTGCTCGGGCTACCGATGGGTGTTGATATCTGTTACACCAACCATGCCGAGGCAGACCAGGATGATATGGATGTTCTCTTGACCCTGCTTGGCAATGCTGGTTGCAATTTCATTATGGGTGTTCCGGGGGCGGATGACATCATGCTCAATTATCAGTCGACATCTTTTCATGATGCCGCATATATCCGGAAACTTTTAGGATTAAAACCGGCACCGGAATTTCAAACATGGCTTGAAAAAATGGCGATTCACAACACTGACGGCCAACTGCTGCCTGTTGAAAAATCAAATACCTTGCTTGGTATTGCCGGGGAGAAACGTTCATGAAAGATACGCCGAAACATTTGGTAACCCCGGATCCATGGGTAGCCTTGCAAACATTTACCGATGCCCGAATCGGCCTGGGCCGTTGCGGCTCGAGCCTGCCACTCGCAGAAATTCTTGATTTCAAACTGGCCCATGCCCGGGCTCGCGATGCCGTCCATCAGCCGGCACAGCTGGAAGAGCTACAAACACAACTTGCAGCAGATGGAATTCCCGCCATACTACTTACCAGCAGTATCGTAGACAGAATGGAATATCTGACCCGCCCCGATAAAGGCAGAACACTATCTGAACAATCAAAAGAACAGCTTCAGGCACAGCAGAGCGATTACGACATATGCATCGTGATCTGTGATGGTCTTTCCGCCCCTGCCATCCACGAAAGTGCGACAGCTGTTGTGTCTGGTTTCATGCAGATTATCGCCCAGACCAGGCTGACAGTCGCACCCATCTGCATGGTAAAAAACGGAAGGGTCGCCATCGGTGATGAAATCGGCAGCATGCTTGGTGCAAAAATAACTATAATGCTCATTGGAGAACGCCCTGGCCTCAGTTCTCCCAACTCACTTGGCACCTACCTCACTTATAACCCAAAGCCCGGCACCACCGATGAAGCACGCAACTGTATCTCAAATATCAGGAATGGCGGCATGTCAGTGAGTGATGCTGTACGAAAAATAGCCTATCTTGTTGAAATGGGCCTGCAGTTGAAAAAAACCGGTGTCGAACTCAAAGATAAAATGACCAGTGCATATTTACCGATGGCAGGGTTTCTGATTGAACGCTGAACAGACTGCCCATGACTATAAA
>JBFHGS010000012.1:0-44165 GCA_041582995.1 Desulfopila sp.
ACTAGCAGAGGATCGGGATAGTTTGAGTCAAGATAGCTCTGATTAAAATCCTGAGCAAAGATATACGTATCATCCCAGTTAGCCCAATCGTTTGCCAGGCTACCTAAAGATTCAACTTCACTCTGAATGGCTGATTGGACACGATCTGCATCTTCAACAGCTCTCAGGTTTTCCAGATGCTGAAATGTCGGGTAAATTATGCGGCTATCAATACCCCAGAGCAGCAAAAAAACAAGAACCAACCCCAAAATAACAAAGGCCAGAGAGTGAATGAAAACATAACGTGCATGAGAGTGCATAAATATTACATCAGACAAAATGGACGTGGGCTGTCACTCTGTCTGATCGGTGACCACGCTGTATACGTATATTTATTGAATCATATCAGATTACCCTCTTTCTCAGCAAGCATGGCAAGGTGTGAAATGTTAGGTGAGAGGGGGAGCACAGCGACACATGTTGCAACCACCAAATATTAACCTGAATGCCCTCACTTATCTAGTTGCCTGCCACAAATACAGTTCATTCTTCACTCTTCACACCTCACCTGAGCACGCTGAAATTTAGAGATAATCATATAATCATATCACTCATCCTATACGTAAATCCTTTTTCATAAATAGCAAATCAAGACAAATCATTCAATCTTCTCTGATATAAGCAGAATCTATTTACAGCAGAATGCAATTAACTGGCAGGGAAAAGACCCGACAACGTTACAGCGCAGTAAACAAGCAGCGTGACCAATATAATATTCACCCATCTCCTGACGTGTGGCAGATGAAGGTACCCTCCTATTCGAACACAACTCAGTGCCCAGAATGAAATTGAGCAAAAAGTCGTAACAGTTAAAAAGACTGTGGAAACGCTCAGCAGAAACGGCTTGTCAATAATATCTGACAAGAATGTTGTGTACAGGGTTATACCAAAGACAATTGCCTTCGGGTTAAGTACCTGCAGCAGGAATCCATGCTTAAAGAGCATGGGCGACCTGTCCTCTGCAGAAAAACTATAGTTTGCACGAGCTGTACAGAACGCCAGCCACAGTATATAGATGGTTCCAAATAAACGTAATACCGGCTCAACAGTCGGAATGACATTCAGAAGTGTACTGGAGAGAAAAGCACACAATATCATTACCAGAAAGTAACCGGATACAATTCCCAACAGAAAACCTGCGGTACGTCTATAACCGTATAACATCCCCATGACAGCACTCGCGATATTCCCTGGTCCGGGGGTAAATGTTGCCACCAACACAAAAACCACCAATGGCCTTAGATCAATAGTCATCCCAACATGGTCCTTATCTGTAAAAAAATAGTTTTATACATCACTGTAACTGAGCAATTATCAGAGAGGCGATTATCGACATAACGAACCAAAACAGCACTTTCAAAATGGAATGCGTTCTACTCACAGTGATATGACCGATATTCCGGTGGGTTACTTCTCCTACACTCGAATCTTCTAACAAAATATAATCTTTGCATTGATACTGATATTTCCTTACCAGTTTACGAATAGAAAGTGAGGAACAGAACCCCGTACCTCGCAAGTCTCCTGCAGAGTTATCCAATTGCAACATTATCACCCCCTTTGGGCCTGATTTGTCTATCTTATGTTGCAATTATAGAGGTCAAAGATTAATAAGTACATCTATACATAATCAACCATAGCTAAAGTTATACTTATGCTTCAGAATCTGGATCGCTTAAAAGTATTTTATAATGTGTTTACTTTGGAGAGTATTGTTGCAGCCGCAAATATTCTCCACGTAAGTCAATCGGCTGTCAGCCAGACTATTCAGAAACTTGAACGGGAAATACACACCCCCTTGTTCACTCGCCTGCATAAACAACTAGTGCCAACTGCTGCTGGCGAAAGATTGTATCAAATAGTCGAGCCGTTCATGGCTGATCTCGATATGTACCTGAAAGATTTGAAGGTGGCAAAAGATACCCCTTCAGGTGAGCTCCGCATTGGTGCGCCCCCGGAATTTGGCAAAGCCTACCTGCCTTCAATTATAGCTGCGTTCAGGGAGCTGTACCCTGCAGTCACATTCACACTGACATTCGGTACGCCGGAAACCCTTTTACCGCTCCTAAGGAAAGGACAGCTTGATTTTGCCTTAGCCGATGCGTTTCTCACCAGAAATACCCATATTGGAAACCTCAAAATATTCCATTTTACTCCGATCATTGAAGAGGAAATAATACTTGCCTGTTCCAGGCAATATTATGAACATTCAATCAACAACGACCTCTCCTGCACCTCTTTGTCAAAACAGTATTTCATAAGTTACAACAAGGATCTGGAAACAATCAGACAATGGTTCAGACATCACTTTTCAAGGACCAATATACACGTTCATGATGTACTGACAGTCGACAGTCACGAAGCAGTTATTTCTGCCATTAAACATGGTATCGGGATGGGTATAGTCGCCTCACATCTTATTAAAAACGAACTTTGCACAAAACAGATTATTCATATCCAGGCATCACCTTCAGAGATCATAAATTGCATATCCCTCGTCCATTTGCAGGATAAAGTTCCGACGTTAACAGAGAAGATCTTTGAAAAATTTCTCGTAGATTCGATTAAAAGCATGACGTCAAAAGCCAATTGGGAATGAATAGTCATAAAAGAGGCTCTACAACAATTGATACTGCCAACTGTTCGCCATAAATGACCACACAGTGAGTGGCCACATTCTCATTGAACTGCGGATTTTTTCTCTGGCCGTATACCAAAAAAAAGGCTCTATGGGAACTTTCCATAGAGCCTTCAGGGAACCATCGAACAGTATTCAGACAATCATGTAGACAAGAATAACATCTATATCATTCATGGATTACCACTATCACATTCACCCCAGCGACCTCACCAGCCTTCCAAAACCACCGGGAATGGTACCGGAGGACCAGAAAGCCCTTCCCTGCTTGTAATCGACGAACCAATACCCGCCCGGCTTGCGACGCGCCTCAACGAAAATAAACGGCTGGCTTTTGGAAAAACACGGATGCAAATGTATAGTCTTATCATTCGGCTCGTGCTCCATAAGCGACATTGCCTCTTCGATTGTGGGCATCCGCCAGTCGTTATACCCAGCAAAACCCTTATCATTCAACTCCTCAATTTCTCTTCGAAGATGACGAATAGAGTTAATATCGAGACCACCTCGCTGCCACATCAGGTTGGTTCTGAGATCAATCACGGTCTGCTCGTTGCCGCTGTCTACAAGACAGTTGTCAAATCTTCCGGTCGGGTTGAGTTCTCCGTCAAAAAAATGCCATTTTTTTATGAGCGCACCGATATCCTCTTCCTGAATATAAATAGCTTCCGTTGGCAGATGGACCACACTGCCGGTAAAAGATGCAACTTTTAGCCCCGGCAAAACCGGTCCCATGTCTTCAAATTCTTCTTCATCGACCACCGGCACTACCAGTGATGAATTGCCTTCGTCAAGAACATTCCGGATAAGCCAGTCACGTATCTGATCGTTGATGGCAAAACTCTGCTCAAATTTCGCGACATAGCCCTGCTCCGCCACGCATTTTTTCATCATATCCAAGGGTGCTTTAATTTCTGCTACGACTTTGGCGTGTTTTACAGCCCGTTCCATCAAACACAATTTCGGTGTATTGCCCCAGTCATCCACAAAAAAGTAGTATACACACTCATCGTTATTGCGGACTCGTTCACGTCCTCCCCAGGATTCAAAGGTCCCAAAAGTCAATTCCGGACTCATTTCCCAGTCAATAGGGCTGATAACCTTATCTCCAACTTTAACCTTGTGAAACATTCCCATAATAGCTCCTTGTATTGCAGTGTGACATACCTTCTTTGAGTTCTCAGTTGCTTACCACTTTCGCCTGTCAAACAACTGAGGTATACTGTTGTACAGTCGTCTGCATAATAAATAAAACTTCATTTAACTCTGATTATAATAATCATTCCTATCTATGTCCAAGAAAAATTATCCCTGGAAAGTCAAAAGAGGTTATCCCCTCCCTCTTGGCGTCACTGTGTTGAGTGAAGGTATCAATTTTGCCCTTTTTGCACGTCACGCCAGTCAAGTGGTGCTGGTGATCGACCATAATGCTTCAGAAAAGGGACCCGCCAAACGCTACGAGTTGACACTAAAAACAGAAGAGAATCGTACAGGCGATATCTGGCACATCATGCTTGAGACATCACACTGTGACATCACGTATGGATACAGAGTCTTCGGTTCAAACACGCACGGAAGCGTGTTTGAACCTGAGAAAATCCTGATAGACCCATACTGCCTCGCTCTCGCACCGCGGACGTGGGGAAAGGCTTCACCGTATGGTCAAACCCCCTGCTGCAGAATTATCACGCATGATTTTGACTGGCAGGATGACAGGCCACTGAAAATTCCTCTGTCAGAAACCGTTATTTATGAACTTCATGTTCGTGGTTTTACCAAGCACCTCAGCTCAAAACTGGATGCCCCCGGCACCTACGCAGGAATCATTGAAAAGATTCCGTACCTCAGGCAGCTTGGCATTACCGCCGTTGAACTGATGCCAGTAACAGAATTTGACGAAAATGATAACGTCTTCCATGATCCGGACACCGGAACTCTTTTGAAAAACTTCTGGGGGTACAACCCGCTATCGTTTTTCGCCCTCAAATCCGGATATGCGCATAATCCAGATAATCATGTAAACGAATTCAAATTAATGGTTCAGGCGCTGCACAGAGCTGGAATAGAAGTAATCCTCGACATCGTCTACAACCACACAGGTGAAGGCGATTACCAAGGCACCACCAGCAGTTTTCGCGGCATAGATAACACAATTTATTATATGCTGGACCCGGAAACCAAAAACTACCTTAATTTTTCAGGTTGCGGTAACACCATGAACTGCAACCATCCGATTGTTCGCTCCCTTATTCGTGACTCTTTGCGCTACTGGGTCATGGAAATGCATATCGATGGGTTCAGATTTGATCTCGCCTCAATTCTGGGCCGGGATCAGGAGGGTAACGTTCTGCCAAACCCGCCGATGATAGAACTCATAGCCGAAGACCCCATTCTTCGTGACACGAAAGTAATAGCGGAAGCCTGGGATGCAGCCGGTCTCTATCAGGTCGGTTCCTTTTCCACAGACGCCCGCTGGGGAGAATGGAACGGCAGGTTCCGCGATGATATTCGCTCGTACATGGCCGGACACAGCGGTATGGTAACGCGGCTTGCCACTCGTATTGCCGGCAGTTCAGATCTTTATCAGGCAAGTTGCCGTGGACCACTGAGTTCCATTAATTTCATTACCAGTCATGATGGGTTTACACTCTATGATCTGGTGAGCTACGACCAAAAAAACAATCTCAAAAACGGTGAAAAAAACAGGGATGGTGATAACCATAACCTCAGCTGGAACAGTGGCCACGAAGGCGTCCCCGCTCCGACTGCTGTAGAACAACTGCGTATGCGGCGAATTCGATCCATGTTTACCATCCTTATGCTTTCTCAGGGTGTCCCTATGATAACTGCCGGAGACGAAATTGGCAGAACTCAGCAGGGAAATAACAATGCCTGGTGTCAGGATAACACTATCAGCTGGCTGGACTGGTCACTGGCGCAGAACAATCATGAGTTACTCCGTTTTTTCAGGCAATGCATTGTACTGCGGCGCAGGCATTCAGTTTTTCGGAGGGAAGATTTCTTTTCCGCCGTGAATCCATCCGTTACAGATGCCAGAGAAGAAATTACCTGGCAGTATCTGACTCCCGGCCAGACCGACTGGTCACATGAGTGCCACGGCCTTGGAGTCCTGCTGCATGGTAAGAGAAAAGACCTTCCTGAAGATGATGATTTTTTCATCATGATCAATGGCGAAAAATCAAGGGAACTCTATTTCGCTCCTCCCCCTCTGCCGGTGAATATCCAGAATAGACGATGGCACATGGTAATAGATACATCTGCCGCATCGCCGCATGATATAGATTTGAAAGGGAGACTGATTGATTTGCGTGAGAACCGCACATTTATAGTACCGCCGTTTACCGTAATGGTGCTGCAGTCATTGCCTACACGCCTCTGAAGAGAGCCACAGAGTTTAGCGATTTACTTATATTTTTCACAACATTTACTACCACGCGAAAACCTTTGGCAGGACAGAATGCCTGTGTTAGTATGGATTGTATACAATATCAATCTTTAACGCTGTTATTACAGCCTTACCCCATAATACAAACCATGCCTGCCACCTTCCCGTCACCCCGAAACAACTCCACATCATTTCTGATGCTCGGAGACTCACTGGTTGCCGATTATAACTGGCAGCAGCGCTTCAACAATTTCACCATCCATAATTGTGGCGTACCTGGTGCAACTACACATGAACTCCTGCAATCTCTCCCAAGAGTAAAGGCACACTGCCCTTCGGCCGAACTGCTGCTTGTAATGATTGGCACCAACGATATTTTCATGGAAAATTATGTATTTATCGAAGACCTTAAAAAAGTCATTATCACTCTTACCCGGGAATACCCGAAGGCTGAGCTGCTGGTAAACAGCCTGCTACCCATGCAACTCCCCCATCTCGGGAAAAATGCAGTCGCCTCAATGAATGAACAGATACATACAGCCTGCCGGGAAACAGGCAGTTGCTATGTTGATGTATATTCGAAATTTATTCAGGATGGAGGCGACCTCTTTCAAAGAGATGGTGTGCATATCACTGAGACCGGATATGAACTCTGGGCACGAACTCTTCTGGAGCACATTGCCTTTCTTGTGGAAAATGATTAACCTCTGCGGCGGTGTTGAAAATATACATACAAAACAGGAGAAACCATGTTCAAAAAAACTTTTTTACATATCGCAGCAGCAACAGTTCTGACGCTATCAGGAAACGCAATTCTCACAGCTCAAGCCGGAGATACCAGCGGAACCGTACTTGAGACCATGGACGCTGCAGGATACACATATATTTATGTAGACAGCGGTGCCGCAAAAGAGTGGATTGCGGTCCCCCAGACAGAGATTACTCCAGGCGAAAAAATTAGCTACAGCCAGGGCATGGAGATGAAAGATTTCTACTCCAAGTCACTTGATCGCTCTTTCCCGTCAATCATCTTTTCCGCAGGCCTTGTAAGCGACACTCCAGCGGCAGCTGCACCTGTAGCCGACAATACAAGTACTGCTTCGGGGGACTCTTTTGCCGCAGCAGTAGCCCGCGAACAACAGGCAGTTCCTGCAGCAGATCCTGCCATGATGGCCGGGACCAGCGGTGGCAGCACAGGAGCTATCGTACCGTTTACCGAGGCGACAGTTCAAAAAGCAACAGGCGAAAACAGTTATACTGTTGAAGAAATATTTACCGATGCCAAATCGCTCAACGGTAAAACCATCCGTTTACGAGGTAAAGTGGTAAAATTCAGCGCTAATATTATGGGTCGCAACTGGGTTCATCTTCAGGATGGAACAGGCAATCCGATGAACAACACACATGACCTCGTAGTCACCACAACAGAAACAGTGGCAGACGATGATATCATTGTCGTAGAAGGAACATTAGCCGCAGAAAAAGATTTCGGGGCTGGTTACAAATACGCAGCAATAATCGAAGAAGCAAAAATCATTAAATAAACTGGAGCTCTGACTATGCATTTCGTTCTGGTCGGGCCCGGAGCCCTTGGCTGCCTGCTTGCATCAATGCTTGCCAGGGCTGACCACAATGAGGAGTACCGCTTCACCCTCCTGGATCACAACGCTGCCCGTGCCGGAAAACTCACTTCACAAGGGATTCTGTACGAGTATAAAGATGAACAGGAACGCGCCATCGTTCCTGTTTCTTCTTCGCCAACAGAAACAGGCACAGCTGATGTCGTAATTCTTTGTGTTAAATCCTATGACATACACGCTTGCCTCGGCTTCTGCGGGCCACTTCTCGGCCCCCAAACGCTCTTATTGTTTATGCAGAATGGTGTCGCTCATCTTGAGAAACTACCTCTTATCAAAAATGCCACGCCAGCTTACGGCACAACCACTGAAGGTGCAAATCTGATCGGCCCCGGCCATGTCAGACATGCGGGCAAGGGCTTGACACAATTCGGCTTTCTCGGTTCCGTATCAGAACAAGCACAACAGAAACTGGGCAGGGTTAACATTTTATTCAACCGGGCTGGCTTGAAAGCCAGAGTAACTGAAGACATTTTATCCCGTCTCTGGACCAAATTGATGGTCAATACCGGCATTAATGGGCTCACTGCCACTCTTAACTGCACCAACGGAGAATTACTTACCCTGCCGAATGTTTTAGAACGTATGGCCAGACTGGTGGAAGAAGCACTTGACGTCACCCGGGCATGTAACATTTACGTACCTGAAGACTCGTTTGAAATCACCAAGGGTGTCTGCGTTAAAACTGCAGCAAATATTTCATCTATGCTGCAGGATGTCCGTGCTCAACGAAAAACAGAGATCGACGCAATAAATGGCGCGGTAGTCGCTGCCGGCAGAAAACATGGTATAGACACCCCGGAAAACCTGCTGCTTGTACGCCAGGTCAAAGAGCTTGAAAGCAGTTATCTCAAACGATAATCCCTCCTCATCAAACAACTTGTGTTATAGTATCTGTCATGAAACGTACATTGAAGATCCAACCTCATGAAATCGGCTTTGACCTTGACGGCGTCATCGCCGATACTGCTGAAGCTTTTATCCGCATCGCTTGTGAAAAGCATGATTTCTGCTCTTTCACTCATGAAGACATAACCAATTTTGATCTTGAAGAATGTCTTGGAATGCCGACGAACATCGTTAACAGTATCTTTCTTGAAATCCTTATGGATTCACTTTCTACAGGATTACAACCTATGGCCGGTGCTGTTGAAGTTCTCGGGGAACTCTCCATTCACGCTCCCATTACAGTCATTACCGCCCGTCATATCGAGAAGCCAGTAATCGACTGGTTCGATAATTTTTTCCCCGGCTCCACCAGAAATGCTATCAAACTGATTGCCATGGGCGATCATAACGATAAGCTTCGCTACATACAGGACCATAATCTCAAATATTTCATAGATGACCGGGCCGAAACGTGTAACATGCTGGCGGCAGCAGACATCAACCCACTGGTTTTTTCTCACCCCTGGAACAGAAACAGACATAACCTGCCAACTGTGGAAAACTGGCAGGAAATTCGAGAGATTATCTCTTTCGATTAAATACCTCCTTCACTTACACCAGGCCCGTCCATGAAATGTCCACACTGTTACAAACCTATAGAGGTGTACCGCAACCCGACACCCACCGTTGATATCATCATCGAAATCGCTGATGCCATTGTATTGATCGAACGAAAAAATCCTCCGCATGGCTGGGCCTTGCCTGGTGGTTTTGTTGATTACGGAGAATCCTACGAAAAAGCAGCGCTGCGGGAAGCTCTGGAAGAGACCGGGTTATCGGTCACAGATATTCGACAATTTCACACATATTCTGATCCCGCTCGCGACCCCCGCCAACACACCGCTTCAACTGTTTTTATCGGCAGCTCCACAGGAAAGCCTAAAGCCGGTGACGATGCAGGAAGAGCAGAACTTTTTACCCGGGACAACCTGCCGAAACTTGCATTTGATCATGCACAAATCCTTGCTGACTACTATGCGGCAAAAAAATAGCCCGTCCCTGCTCTAGAATATCTACAGCAGGCAGGGACGGACTCGGGGAGGCTTATTATTTTCTGTTGCCGCTCATTTCCATGCTGCCCGGTTCATGATGGGTAGTATACATTTCAAATGAGAACGGTTTACTAAGATTTTCTTCCTTATACTGCAACTCAACGCCATGTTGAGAATGCTACAGCCTCTGCAATGCCGCTATCCGCTCATCGAGAGGTGGATGGCTTCTGAAAAGTCCTGCAACGCCTCCACTGGATGGACCGATACCGAAAGCTGCTACCTGATCCGGAAGATTCGCTGGGTGCTGCTGTGCCTGAAGACGTTGTAAAGCACGTACCATCTTTTCTTTTCCGCAGAGATATGCCGCGCCCTTATCTGCAACAAATTCTCTTCTTCTCGAAAACCACATGACAAGTATCGAGGCAAAGAGCCCTAATACAAGTTCAAGAACAATGGTCACTGCCATATATCCGAAAAAGCCGAGGCCCTCACCATCCTCATCACTGAGAAAATTGTCGATAACGTTTGCTGCAAGTCGGGACAGAAGAATGACAAAGGTATTCAGCACGCCCTGAATAAGAGAGAGCGTTACCATATCACCACATGCAACATGGGTTATTTCATGCGCCAGAACAGCCTCTACCTCATCTCTGGACATCTGCTGCAGGAGCCCGGTAGAAACTGCAACAAGAGCGTCATTCTTTTTCATTCCAGTCGCAAAGGCATTCATGTCCGGCGACTCATATATCGCGACTTCAGGCATACCGATCTCAGCTTCTTTTGCCATCCTGGCTACAGTATCATACAACCACTGTTCAGTCGGGTTAGCAGGAGAAACTATAACCCGGGCTCCGGTTGACTTTTTCGCAATCCACTTTGAAAGAGCCAGAGAAATAAACGATCCGCCCATACCAAAAACGGCTGCCATAACCAGCACACCGGCAGTACTTCTTGAATCAATGCCGAAAACGCTCATCACGATCCCGAGCAAAAGAAGAATTGCCAGGTTCGTCGCCAAAAATAAAACAATTCGTAACACCTGCTTCCTCCATACTCCTGCGTGCAGTCATGCCGCAGTCATTCATTATCTTAATTTTATGCCGCTATACGGTTATTACAGCAAACACGGGATGTGACCTCTATCGTCGCCGATACACGCCACATCCGTGCCGGACCTTACCATTAAATTCGATTACATGAGTGAACCGTTAATCACGAAATGGGCATAGATGCTCGCAGCATATCCAAGAGCAATAACCGGAGACCATTTAAGATGGCCGAAAAATGTATATTTACCTCTTGCCTGTCCCATCAATGCAACGCCTGCTGCTGAACCTATGGAAAGCATGCTGCCGCCAACTCCGGCTGTAAGGGTTACAAGTAACCATTGGCCATGGGACATATCAGGCATCATGGTCAGGACGGCAAACATGACCGGAATATTATCCACGATTGCGGAAAGGAATCCGACCAGAATATTGGCAGCTGTAGGACCGAGGTCGAGGTACATAAATTGTGAGGCAAGCCCAAGATATCCCATGAAACCGAGACCGCCGACACACAGAATTATACCATAGAAAAATAACAGGGTATCCCACTCAGCCCGTGCCACTTTAGTGAAAACATCAAATGGTACAATCTGACCGATTCGCTCTTCTGCTTTTTTCGGATCATACGTCAGATTATTTTTTACATGGGTTTTGTTCAGGTAATAACCGAACATTTTCAGCAACGACAAACCGGCCATCATTCCAACCACTGGTGGAAGATGCAGGAAATTATGAAAACTTACAGCTGTGGCGATGGTCCACAAAAACAGACCGATAATAATGAGCGCACCACGCTTTAATTTCAAATCTTCAACGCCAGCTTCAGGCTGCTTGTTAGGTACTGCAAAACTCATAATGGCAGCAGGTACCAGCCAGTTGATTACAGAGGGTACGAACAGAGCAAAGAACTCCTGAAATTGCACGATGCCCTTCTGCCAGACCATAAGTGTCGTTATATCTCCGAAAGGACTGAAGGCTCCGCCGGCGTTGGCGGCAACGACAATATTAATACAAGCCAAACTTACAAATTTTGTATCCTCTTTACCGATAGCCATAACTACGGCACACATCAGCAGTGCAGTTGTAAGGTTGTCAGCAACCGGAGAAATGATGAATGCCAATACACCTGTTATCCAGAAAAGTTTCCTGAAAGAGTACCCTGCATTAACAAGTTTCACCCGCAGGACTTCAAACACCTGTCGTTCATCCATCGCATTGATGAACGTCATTGCGACAAGTAGAAAGAGGAATAATTCTGCATACTCAAGAATATTATGTCGTATCGCGGTTTCGGCAACATGGTCGATACCGTTCATCGCATAGATTAAACCAATCAGGCCCCAGATAATTCCGGCCGCCAAAAGGACTGGTTTGGATTTTCGCATATGGGTCAATTCTTCAAGCATGACAAAACCATATGCTATGATGAATGTAAGTATTCCGACATATCCAACCCAGTGTTTTGTCAGGTCCAGAGCCTCCATAGCTCCTTCCGGCGATGCAGCCAGAGCGACGCCATATAGCCCCAGTAGGGTTGCTACAGTCGTGAAAAGGCCAAACAAGCACAATCTACGCATTACTTTACTCCTGTTGTTTTAAAAATTGGACTGGCGGCGATACTCCGCCGCCAGGGTGAACAGTTTTGCTACGTCAGCGGTACTTTCGTTGCCATCCCCATAATTGGCCATATAACGGTTACAGCAAGCCAGGTAACAAACATAAGCAGTACCGATGCAGGAATCCCGTATTTGACAAACTCGGCAGTGGTAAACTGTTTTGAGTTATAGGCAATGGCATTAGGGGCTGCCCCCACCAGAAGCAGGAAAGGCATACCTGCAACGATAAGAGAAGAGAAAAGGATAACCTCACCGGTCACACCCAGGTACGGCGCAATAACAAGGGCTACCGGCAGTGATATGGCGATGGCAGCAACGTTCATGATGAAGTTGGTCATAATCATGACAAAGAAGGCCATACCCATCACAAATATGATTCCGGGCGCATCTTTAAAGAGCTGAAGCCAATTCACAGCCAGCCATTTAGCGGCACCCGTCTCCCAGAGACAGAAGCCGATAGACATCGCTCCGGCAAATAATAAAATGATATTCCAGGGAATATCTTCAAGATCGTCAATATTGAGAATGTTGAGCATAAAGAATGCAATGGTAGAACAAAGCATAATGCCGGTCTTATCAAGAGTTGACAGCAATGGTACAAAGTTTTTCAAAGCAATGAGCAGAATGGTAGCGACAACAACTGTAACCGCTGCGATTTCATTTCGGCTCCAGCCGCCTAACTCAATATACATGCGCTTGGCGCGTTCTTTAAGACCTTCGATGCTGCTTTTCTCAGGCCGAAAGAACACCATCGTAAATCCCCAGAGGAGAAAGACCATGAGCCAGCCGATCGGGAACATATACATCGTCAACTCGAAGAAGCTGATATCCACCTTCATGATGTCCTTATAGAACCCGAGTGCTACCGCACCACGAGCTGCACCAAGAAGAGTGACGATACTACCGGCACCCGCCACATACGCCATACCTATAAATAAGCCCTTGCCGAATCTGGTCGGGCTATCACTATCGGAATATAAGGCATGAATGGTCATAAGCAGAGGAAACATCGTTGCAGCAACAGCGGTATGTGCCATCAAATGTGTGAGGGCGGCAGTCATGACAAAACAACCAAGGTAAATCATGCTTGTTCGTTCACCCACAATAGAAAGCATCTTATATGCCAGTCTCTTGGTCAGACCTGTCTTGGTAAACACCATTCCGATAACGATGGAACCGAAAATAAAAAGTACGGACGGATCCATGAAATCTTTAAAAGCAACACTTGGAGTCCGAATAAGAAACAGAGCCTGCAACGTACCTATCATAAGACTGGTCACACCGATCGGCACGACCTCAAATACCCACCAGGTTGCTGCCAGGGCAAAGACCGCAAGAGCTCCTTTTGCCTCTCTGCTCAGCTCAAAATGCTTCCCAAGAGGATCGATCGCATCGGGCCAGGGCGGGCACCAATAAATGAGTGCAAAAAGACCGAGACCGAGACACATGAAAAAAATTCGCCGCAGATCGAGGGATGCCCCTTCTCCAGCCGGCGGCGCTACTGTGATATCACTCATGATAACTTTCCTTCCTATAATATGTAGTGTTGGTTGTGATTGGCATATGCGTACAGTCTTCCGATAATCTTGATGATATCTTTTTTACGCGCTGCCCCCGCAACACATTGTCTTCCGTTACAGGTAAACCTTTTTTTCATCTTTCAGCATTTTCCAAGGGCATGAACGATGCACATTGAAGCATCAGCTGAAATCTCAACACTCAAGCACGTTCTCCAGATTTACCAACCTCGATTTTTGAGAATTGCATCCAGTTCATGCTGTGATTCTTTTTCAAGCACAAGTATTCGCTTACTCTTTGCTTCTCCAATTTTTTCAAGCAGACTCCCGAGCTCTACCGGCTTTTGCAGAAAGTCGGAAGCACCTTGCTTCATTGCGTTAACGCCGCTTGCAACAGAACCGTGACCGGTAAGAATAATTATTTCAGCCGAAGGACAAATATCTTTAATACGTTTCGTAGTCTCAATTCCGTCCAGACCCGGCATAGAAAGATCAACGATGATCACGTCAAAATCCTGCTGTCCAACCTCGCTGATAGCATCCTCGCCCGTATTTGCCGTGACGACACTCAGCCCCCGGACTTTCAACCGTTCCGCAAGCATCTGCAAAAAGTCATCTTCATCATCAACCAGAAGGACCCTGGCCTGTGCATCTCGATTCATTATCTCTCCTCAAAAAAAATATATGTAGTAACAGGGTTCTCCCTGTGCTCTTGTGTCGACACAACATATTCGTAATGAGCTATTCTCAGCCTGCGGAAATCATTGCAAATGGCGTACCACTTGACGCAACATCAAACAAATACGTTTATTTTCATGGCCTTAAATGAAGTGATAAATATATTCACAACCACAACCCTTCCCGCATGCAACTACAGGAGGATCTTTCCGCCGCGTGACGGTTCGCAACGAAAAGGAACATTGCGTTACGTTTTGAATCATAACAAGAGTGAGAGCAAGGAGGAAAAGATAAAAAAACGCCTCCCTGTTAAATGAGTATAAACTACTGTATCATGGTACTATTAGCGTACACCAGAAGAAACAGAGAAAGGCATTGAAACCTAACAACACTGACACAAATCAGTGCCTCAAAATTTCATATCGCCCAGCACAGGTTTCAGCCCGGATTTAACCACGCATGATAGTTACTTAATCGATCATATTGTTACTTATCGTTATAGCGTTACTTATCGTTACTTGCGTTTTATACGAAGAGATATATTGCTGTAATCCAGTAAAAACCAGCCATTTGCTACTCACCACCAGTGATGGCACAATAAATGCAAAAGCATTAATGCGTTAGATGCGTCGATAGTATGGAGTCGCAACCGTTATCAATATTAAATACGAGGTTCTTACATGTCTTCAATAGCAATTTTTCCCTGCACCTTTACTCCAGCTGCCCTTATCGTCCAGGAACTCGCCGAAAGTCTCAATCTTAAAATCTATAAGGATGAGGATCTATTTTCTGAAACCGCTGAGAAATTTGGCGTGGAAAAAGAAAAGCTGAAATTGATCATGTGTGGAAAAACTTCAGTTTTCAATCAGTTTACACTTGAGAAGGAAAAGGTCATAAACCAGCTGAAATCTGTACTTGGAGAGAAACTTCTTCAGCCGGAAAATTACATTTTCCACGGTTATCTGACGGCACTGATCCCACAAAGGATCCAGCACGTTCTGAAAGTACTTGTTGCAGGCAACAGACAGTCACGGATCACCTACGCTATTGAGTCTGGCCTGACTGAGAGAGAGGCCAAAAAGAAAATCAAAGCAGATGACATTATGGCCTATGGCCTGACTGATTTTCTCTATAAAAAAGAAGCGTACGACAGCAGTCTGTATGATTTGATTGTACCCGTTGAATTGAAGTCCCAATCCGATCTTTCTGAAATCATAGGTCAGTACTACCACAAGACCTCTGTCCTTCGAACCAGCAGATCATACGAAGCAGTTCAGGACATGATTCTTGAAACTCAAATTGAACGCAGTTTACTCCAACGCGGACACAAACTGGCAGTACAGGCCCGGACCGGTGAAGTTCTGCTCAAAGTGCAGAAAAGCGTTCTTAACTTTGACAAGCTTGTCCGTGAAATCACTGAGATTGCCAAGATGATTGAAGGCGTCCAGAATGTGGCTGTTGAGAAAAGTATCGAGTATAATGAATCAATTTACAGACAGCAAAATTTTGACCTGCCATCGAAGGTGCTGTTCGTTGATGACGAGAAAGAATTTGTTCAGACTGTTTCATCGCGACTTATAAGCCGGGATGTTGGAACCTACGGCGTATTCAATGGCGAAGAGGCATTAGAAGTAATTGCCGAGGACCGGCCTGACGTCATGGTTCTTGATCTGAAAATGCCTGGACTGCACGGCATTGATGTCTTACGCAAAACCAAGGACATAGCTCCAGGCGTTGAGGTTATCATCCTGACCGGACACGGATCCAATCAGGACATGCTCGACTGCATGAAATTAGGAGCATTCGCTTACATGAATAAACCTGTGGATATTGAAGAATTGTCAGCTACGATAAAAGCGGCTCACAAGAAAGTAATGGAGGCTCAGGCCGGCCAGGCTGAGTAGCCAGAAAATAAGGGAGGAGTTCACATGGAAAAAATATTGAATACCAAAGTCCTTCTCGTGGATGACGAGGAAGAGTTCATAACGACCCTTGCCAAACGTCTTGAAACACGAAACCTCAAGGTGAGTACCGCAACCAGCGGTGTTGATGCTGTAGAGATGGCCAACACCAAAGATTTTGATGTCATCCTGCTTGACCTCGCCATGCCCGGAATGGATGGACTGCAGACACTGGAAAAGATCAAAGCAGAGCACCCAGAAGCTGAAATTATCATGCTCACCGGTCATGGCACCATAGAAGCTGGAATTGAGGCAATGAAGCTCGGGGCTGAAGATTTTATCGAAAAGCCTGTGGACATTAAGGAACTCATGGTAAAAATTCAGGATGCCAAAAAGAAGAGAGTATTGATTCTTCAGGAAAAATCCAATACTGAGATTAAACAGATACTCAAAAGCAAATCCTGGTGATATCGGGAAAGTTAACCTCATTTCCCATACCAAAACTCTCAACGGCCGGGGTTTTACTCTATTAATTCCCCTACCAGAAATGTTATTGGCATGCATATGCAAACACCGTTCACCCCAGACTCTTTGACCATGCTGGAAGGGATACCCTACCCGGCCATGATTCTTAATGACGCATTCCGAATAGTTGCAATGAATCGTCTCATGGAAGCCATGACCGGGTATGCAGTTGAAAGGGTTATAGGCATTCATGGTGAACTGGTTGTCCGCTCCAATACCGGTAACGTCAGAGGGCAGCATTATTCACAGGTACTCCAGTCCGGAGAGGCACTTGCAGTCACTGGTGACATGCTCAATTGCTACCGGCGGAAGATTCCGATTATCTACAACATATCCTTGTTGCGAGACAATACTGGAGAAAGAGGTCTACTTATAATTGCAGAGGATATCTCTGCCCGGAGCGGCAACAAAAAGAACAGCATACGCGAATTCACGCCTGAAGAACTGATAGGATACAGCCCAAAAATGCAAAAGGTGTTTGACATGATCCCGCTCATGGCTCACACCGATGCATCTGTTCTCATCACCGGTGAAACCGGAACAGGCAAGGACAAAATTGCCGAAATCATTCATCGGGAATCTGAACGCGCCCGGTTCCCTTTCATAAAAATCAACTGCGGTGCCCTGCCACTGGGACTGCTCGAATCTGAACTCTTCGGACATGTTAAGGGAGCCTTCACCGGAGCTACCAGAAATAAACAGGGCATGTTTAAGCTGGCAGATCGCGGCACTCTCTTTCTCACTGAAATCGGAGACATGCCGCTTCCGCTTCAGGTTAAACTCCTTTCCGTGCTTGATGACCGACGTTTTGTTCCGGTCGGCGGTGAACAGAGCATGGAAGTTGATGTCCGCATTATTGCGGCCACTCATCGTCCCCTGCGCCAGCAGGTTAAACAAAATCAATTCAGGGAAGACCTCTTTTACCGGCTTAACGTTCTCCATGTCCACCTCCCCCCGTTACGTGAGCGTGAAAGTGACATGAGATATCTGCTTGATCATTTTCTTGAAAAATTCACCAGCGCATTAGGTAGAACAATTGTCGGATTCAATCCTTCAACCATGCAGACACTGCTCCACTACAGATACCCGGGAAACATCAGGGAACTAAGTAACATTGTCGAATATGCAGTCAACATCTGCAAAAAGAAGAAGATTAACGAAGAACACCTCCCCCCTTACCTTTTTGAACAACACGCCGAAGCGGAAATGGTAGAAGAGGATCTCCCGGAGCAGCGCTACGAAGAACCCTCCGGAACTGATAAAATCGAACAACCGCAAAAAAATACAGGTGCGGGTGACAGCTGGGGCGATATTGAGCGCCAGTTGATCATTGATGCACTTACCAAACATGGCGGCAGCAGGGTAATGGCCGGAGAAAGTCTTGGCTGGGGCAGGATGAAGCTCTGGCGCAAGATGAAAAAATATGGATTACTGTAAAACAGCAGTTACTCCTTGTAGAAAATAAGGATTCCAATCGAAGGCGACTACGTGGCTCCTCGACCTGATCTGCCTGCAGAAATACTCATGGCACGGGTAGAGCGGAGACAAGTTGCCGCAGAAACGAAAACAATAATACCGGAAAGCCCTTCAGATGAAGCATCTGTGTCAAATGGTTGCTGGGGAAAACATTACTTATATCGCCTGCGGAGGAATAGAAGAGTTGCATTACAATTTTCTTATATGGAAAAAGTCACTGTGCTTGACGGTGTGACCGGCAACGGGCAGACAACACGTGATAAGGCCGTGACAGGAACGCTACAGCAAGGAGAGATACTCCCAAATTCTCATGATAACCAGATAAAATTATGAACCAGGCAAAAGCTTTCACCGTGTTTGACAAGATTCTTCCTCATTCAATAAAAGCATCTATCGACCTCGTATCAACAGGTCGCAGCTACAAGCAGCTCAGGATCATTCTCTTTACTGCCATGATCTGTATCGCAACCGGGCCACTGCTCATGGTTGGTGGCTTGGGGTATCATTATTATAGTGATCTGTTGCTGAATTCAGAGCAGGAACAACTTGAATGGAAGCTTGGTGGTAAAATCAAATCCATCGAACAGATGATTGAGAGTCTCATGTCGGTGGTTCAGTTTGCTGCCCGCAGTGACCGCTACACCGAACTTATCTCAGCAAATAATCTTGAACACCTGCTGGTTCGCCTCCAGCGCCAGTACGGCTTTTTCGCAGATCTTGGCGTAATCGACCAGACCGGTAAGCAACAAGCCTATTTTGGTCCATATAAGCTCCAGGGAGCTGACTATTCCAAGGAAGAATGGTTTACAGAGGCCTTTGAGCGCGGCGTCTATATCAGTCGTGTATACACAGGTTACAGAGAGACCCCCCATTTCGCCATCGCTGTCAGCAATCTTGATCCTATCACGCGCAAGGTCTGGGTATTGCGAGCCACTATCGATGCAGCCAGTTTGCAGCAATTCATTAACACCATCAAAACGAATGCCTCCGACGATCTGTTTCTCGTAGACGACGCTGGCACGCTGCAGACAGCTTCACAATATTATGGGACGACTCTCTCTAAATATCCTTCTACTGTTCAGGTAGGAATCAGGCATAATCTCTCCGAAAAAGGAGAAAATATCTCTGAAGCTGTAGGCCACATTGCCAACACTCCCTGGTCACTGGTTGTCCTTAAAAAGAAATACATCCATCATGAAGACTGGAAAAACTTCCAGACCAGGCTCTTTACCATTATTTCCGCATGTATACTTGTTGGTGTGCTTGTCGTCTACTCACTTGTCAAAATGCTTACCGGACTTATCAAGAGAACTGATGAAATACAGATAGCCATGCTGAAAGAGGCGGAGCATACAGACAAGCTTGCATCTATCGGGCGATTGGCAGCTGGTGTCGGTCATGAAATAAACAACCCCCTGGCGATTATCAGCCAGAAGGCTGGGCTGATAGAAGATCTGCTCCTGTTGTCACCTGAATTTGAGCATAAGGAAGTTATGCAGAACAACCTCGAAGGTATTGCCAAGAGTGTTGATCGTTGCAAGGCTATTACGCACAGACTCCTCGGCTTTGCAAGAAGAACGGAAATCCACACCGAACAGATCCAGTTAAATGAACTCATAAGCGAGGTTCTTCAGTTTCTCGAAAATGCCATGCTGTACAACAAAATAAAGGTTGAACTGCAATTACAGGAAGACCTTCCCCAGGCTGTAAGCGACCGTCTGCAACTGCAGCAGGTGTTTCTCAATGTGATCAACAACGCAATTGACGCCATTGGGAAAGATGGTCTGATCTCCATTGCAACTCACATGGTTGCAGGCGATATCCGGGTTGTAATTCAGGATAATGGCCCGGGTATTGACAAAACTGTGTTACCGCATATTTTTGAACCCTTTTATACAACCAAGGAAGTCGGCAAAGGAACCGGACTTGGCTTATCTATTACCTATGGCCTGATCAAGAAACTCGGCGGCGACATTACTGTGCGCTCACAGCTAGGTATCGGGACAGCTTTTACAATTACAATACCTTTACATGGGGATATCAATGACAGACAATCAGTCAAAACAGATTAAACTCCTCATCGCAGATGATGAATTAGAGTTCGCATCAACGCTCGTCACCCGGCTCGAGTTGCGAAATTTTCAGGTTACAATGGTCAATACCGGTCAGGATACTCTTCTGGCTGTTGAGCGTGACCTTCCGGACCTGCTTCTCCTCGATCTGAAAATGCCCGATCTGGACGGTCTGGAAGTGCTAGCCCAATTACGGGAAAAGCACCCCGATCTCAAAGTCATCATCCTGACAGGACATGGCTCTTTTGAGGCCGGGCGCGAAGGAATGGAACTTGGGGCCTGCGATTATATCATGAAACCTGTTGACCTGAATAGATTGATTGAGGCTGTAAAGTTAGTCTGTTCCGACGGGTGAAAACGCATGTCGTCATGTTTTCATATAAAATCAGGGGTTATTAGCAGAACCGTAAAATATATTGCAGGGATTAAATATGAACGAGCAGCACGATGTACATGCACTTTGCCTTGATGTCTTTGCCGGCATATCGGCAATCGTTTCACATGATATAAAAAATGTCCTCGCTATTGTTAACGAAAGCGCTGGACTTCTGGATGATTTGGCTTGCATGGCAGGAGAGGATGGCGGTGTGCCGACGGATAGAGTACAGGCCACGACTGCTTCAATTGCCGCGCAGGTAACACGTGCCAATATCATAATGAAGCATCTGAATCGCTTTGCTCATTCAGGGGATGTTCCTGTTGCTTCAATCAATATACAAGAGACTCTGGCCCGGATGATCGCTTTAACTACACGTAAAGCAGCCGCCAGAAAAGTCTCACTCAGGATAGAATGTGACGAAGCACTCCAACTCCATACACAGCCACGTGTTTTCGATGCTCTTATCTATAATCTTCTGATTACTATATATGAGACATTTCCTGCCGGAGGTGTTGTACTCATTGAAGTAGAGACCACGACCGAACAGATAATACTCGTTTTCAATCCGGACGATTCAGCTCCAGTCAGCCTTGAGACATTTCCGGGGCAAGGTCACATAACCCTTGCGACAGCGCTACATGGCACCTTGAAAACTGCGGAAAATAAAATACGTGTTTCACTCCCTGCCGGACGACAGGTCTCTTAGACCGGATATATTATGAACGTTGTGTGCCTGGCAAAAAAAATGCATATGTTTTAGAGTTTTCCATACTAACAACTCGAATTTTGCCCGACACAAAAACAAAAAGCGTTTCAGAGAAGATCCCCTGAAACGCTTTTTATATTAAAACAAGCTCTTCATTACAATATAGCTTACCAGACCCGCCCCGACGGATCCATACATCAGCAGTCAGGGTATGCAGTCGCTACCGAATTTCCGTGATATCAGTACAAACGTTGCAATACCGACAGCGCCGGATACTAACAGAAAGATCAGATCTGGCATATTCACCTCATGTATCGAACAGTACACCTCAAGAGACGGCACATATCATACCACCTCTTTTCAGGCAGACTCCAGTCATGGACAATGCCGCAAACTGGAAAAAATCTCCCTTAGATTTTTATCCGGGTACCTGAACGCTTGCGCAGTCGAATAGACTGCGGTGTCACCTCGACAAGCTCATCATCGTTAATATACGCGATACAATCTTCAAGCGACATGAGTACCGGCGGAGTCAGAACAACAGCATCATCAGTTCCGGATGCACGCACGTTGGACAATTTTTTCCCTTTTCCGGGATTGACAACCATATCAGTTGATCGTGCATTCTCTCCGATAATCTGTCCCGGATATAACGGCAGACCTGCTCCGAGAAACAGACGACCGCGTTCCTGCAGGTTAAATAGTGCATACGCAACCGAGGTACAAGGTTCCTTCACGACCATAACACCGTTGACCCTGTTCACAATATCACCGGCATATGGTCCATACTTCAGGAAAACATAACTCATCATACCCATACCCTTCGTATCGGTCATGAACTGAGAGCGGTAACCGAGCAGGCCACGGGTCGGAATATTGAAAATCATCCGCACCATACCGTTTTCGGTGCTCATCTCCTCAAGAGTACCTTTCAACTTACCAAGTTTTTCGATAACAGGTCCCTGATATGCCTCATCAACATCGACGGTAAGCTCCTCATATGGCTCGAGCATTTTGCCGTCTTCCTCTTTCATAATAACCTGAGGACGTGTGACCTGGAATTCAAACTGCTCGCGGCGCATCTTCTCGATAAGGATAGAAAGATGCAGCTCACCACGGCCGGAAACTTTGAAACCTACCGCATCGGTCAGATGCTCATACTGCAGTGCCACATCCGCCAGGATTTCACGCTTCAACCGATCTTCGATATGACGGGATGTAACAAATTTTCCTTCTTTACCCGCAAACGGTGAATCGTTCGGAATAAAGTTCATAGAGATGGTTGGCGGGTCGATGGTGATCAACGGCAGTGGTCGCGGATCATCAATATCTGTAAAGGTAACACCAACCGTCACATCATCCATTCCGGCAATAGCGACAATTTCACCGACATTGGCTTCTTCAACAGAAACCTTTTCATCCCGCTCAAAACGAAAGATTTTGGAGATACGAACCGGCTTGATGGATCCGTCACGGCGCGCTACAGCAATAGGCTGGTTGATTTTCATCTTGCCGTTTACAACTTTACCAATTCCAAGTCGACCGAGGTATGGGGAGTAATCAATGGTACCAACCTGCATCTGCAATGATGAATTAATATCTCCGACCGGTGCCGGGATATGCTCAATCACCATTTTGGAGATGGCATCCATATTGCCTCCATCGACAACAGGATCGCCAAGATTCAGCAGGCTGTATCCTTCTTTGGCGGAAGCGTAGACAACGGGGAAATCAAGAATATCGTCAGGAGCATTCAGTTTAACAAAGAGATCGAAAACCTGATCAACTACCCAGTCGCAACGCGCTGCTGGCTTATCGATTTTGTTAATAACGACGATAACAGGCAGGCTGTTCTCCAAAGCTTTTTTAAGAACAAAATAGGTCTGCGGCATCGGACCTTCCTGGGCATCTACCAGCAGCAGGGCACCATCAGCCATACGCAGAACGCGCTCGACCTGGCCACCGAAGTCGGCATGGCCCGGGGTGTCGATAATATTAATCCAGTGATCGCCGGTGGTGTATGAGCCGTTCTTGGAAGTAATAGTGATCCCACGCTCACGCTCCAGATCCATGGAGTCCATCAGTCTTTCAGAAACTTCCTGATTCGCACGAAACATTCCGGACTGTTTGAAGAGTTGATCAACCAGGGTTGTCTTGCCATGGTCAACGTGGGCAATAATCGCCACATTACGTATTTTGCTCTGTTCCATTCTGTATCCTCGATGGTCCCAAATGCCGTTGATACGACCAGGACCTCAATACCATATGCACTGTGCATTCAGTTGAAAATAAAAAAAGCACCCGGAAAGAGCGCTCTTAAGGCTATGATCTGTGTTTACCACAAAAAAACACATAGTATACATTAAGTTTACGTTACACGCAAACTATTCCGCAAGAATATGCGTTTATCCGCACGGAAGTTAAAAAATCACATCTCCAAAAACACTTTATGACGTATATTGGCTGACCGATTCAGTGTACTCACCGCTTCATCGACATAATCGAAAACCCGCGCCCGCTTATTTGCCGCAGGTCGCATTATCCTGCCGATAACCTGCAGTAAACGCCCTTCAAATGTTATGGGTGTCGTAAGGAACAGCGTTGAAAGACCGGGACAATCAAATCCTTCAGAAATCAGTTGCAAGGTAGCGACCAGCACCTGAACACGACCCTGCTGAACTGCAGCGACAATCTCTGCCCGTCTTTCAGCTGATATCTGACCAGTGAGTATCTCCACCTTTACGCCCCGTTCATGCAGTAGTCGAGCAAATATTTCACAATGACTTACCCTGTCGGAAACAACGAGAGATGTGCCGCAGAGAGGTTCCTTCACGGTTCGCAGAATATCAGTAACAATCTGCATATTTCTGCCTTCATGCCTGGTCAGAGCTTTGATAAGCGCCTGATAATCTCCCCGATACCGATAACTGAAAAGAGTCTTATTCCTGATCAATTCGGGTCTCAGGATAGCACCAGTCTCCTGCAGCGCTCCCTGATCTACCTTATGAATCCTGTCACCCATAAAATAATATATGAGTTTTGTAAGTCCCTCATCACTTCTGAAAGCTGTAGCTGACAGGCCGAGTAGGTAGTGACAGTCAAAATGAGAAACAACATCTGTGAACAGAGCCGCAGGCACACGATGACACTCGTCCACCACCAGATGACCGAAATGCTTCACAAGATCCCGGACCCGCTTTCTTGCAGAATTGACAATTGCCACAGTAAACGGCTGCAGGTCGAAATGACCGTCACCAACCAGCCCTGAAGTACATCCCAGAAAATCAGCAGCCCTCTCCTGCCACTGATAAAGCAACTCTTTGGTATGCACCACCACCAGGGTCGGCTGCTTTCTATGAGCAATAGCTGCAAGTGCCATAACTGTCTTGCCGCTTCCCGTTCCCGCCTCAAGGACACCGAATGACCGCCCGTCTATACAGGCAAGAGCCTCCCGCTGGTAAGGTCGCAGATCACCTTGAAAAACGAAATTTTCTTCAGGAAGCAATAAACGTTTATCTATTATTTCAGGATTTCCCCCTGTACTTTCCCGACATAAAAGCACCGCCTGATTGGAAAATCCTCTTGGAAAACGAATACCTTTCGGGACACTGGTGTAATATTTCAGCGTTGGCTGCATTTTTTTACCAACCCAGCGACCGTATTTTTTTGCTGACAAATACTTGGGATTATCTATGGTGAGTCTGCTCTTCAACTCCTGTTCAAGTTGAAGATCTATGCCTTCAAGCAGGCAATCGGAGGTTACTGTTAATGTCAGCATACATATTCAAATGGTCAATAGCCGGCAGGAGATAATCCGAAGACAATATACACAATCTCAGGACAACCAATCCTGTCAGCAGTTAGCACAGAAGAAACTTCACTTGCCGCAAATACATTTTTCACAATCTAAACTACTGCAAACGCACACAAAATCAGACACGAACAAATCCTCTATTATTAAAACTTGCGTATTAATCGCGCAGTCAGTAATACTAGCAGGTTGCCTCAGAAAAGAAATTTTGTACCAGATCCAGGTATGTCGGAAAAATAAGCACAAACGTATCTTATATCGTGAGCATTCTTTTTCAGACATAACGACGACATGAGGCACTACAATATTGTCGGGCGCCTCCTGGGAGACAAGCACCTTAAACTATAACGAGATTATTTACATAACAATGCGACATATACTTTTGTATTTCACCATCTCTCTGCTGTTCCTGATCTCTCTCACACAAACCACCCAAGCAACGGAAAGGATCACACTGAATATACCGGAAAGCGCGCTGAGCGAAGCACTTTCTGCGGCTCTTCCTCTGGAATACGCTACTACTTCAAAAAAACTTCAGGGAAAGATTACTCTCAAAAGCATTCGTGAACTGCAATTACTGAATCAGCAGATATCCTGCCGAATACAACTTGCCGGCAAAGATCTCACACTCTTAACAGAAATGGCAGGCCAGAAAATCACCTTGAATCTCGGAGCAGTCGATATGGATTTCAAGGCAAACGCCCGCCTGCGTTTTGATCGGGAGCAGCAGACTCTCTTCGTGACGCCTCTCATAGATCCCGCCACTTCCGGAAATGAGAACACTACAGGTGATATTGGGGATGTTTTAATGCAACTTGTGGATGGCAGGGAATTTCCAATTGAAATGAAAGATATCGACCCGATCGTGGCAAAAACAGGAGCAAAATCTCTTATTATCACCACAACCATTGCAGATATTCAAGTGCAGAAAAAGCGGCTCCAGTTCTTACTGGAGCCACAGGTTTCTACAAAGTAGCAGGGTACTTTTCACCACATCAGGTCGTCCGGGACTTCATAGCCGGCGTAGGGATCTTCCTCGTCGGCTTCACCTTTTTTGGCCGGTTCGTTCAACATCACAACAACATTTGCATCCACTTCCTGTATTTTTCTGACAGCGCTTGCCGGGCACACTTCATACTGGTCGCCAAGACGTACAATCCCGACACCTCCACGACTTAAGCTATCTATCAGCTCCTGGCTGATAAAAATTCTGTAGACTTTCTTGTTATCGACAAAACGATATGGCACACCTTTATCATCTTTTTCCAGCCGACTGCTCTCAATCAGCTGTTTGATACGGGCAGCATCCTCACGTTTTCTGAGCTTCTCTTCCCTTTCAAGATTAAGTTGCCGCGCTCGCTCCTTCTTTTTAGCCAGAGCCTGCTCTGCCAGAAGTTTATTCTCATCCACGGGAGGCGGCTGTTTTTTTGCTACCTTTGTCTTACGCTTATCGTGTTGCGACTTCTTTGCTTTCTCCGCCTTTTTTTTATCCACCACTCCTAATTTCAGAAGCTGGTCCTGAAGCGAACTGCCCATGAGTATATTCTCTCCCTCTGTTGGATCGTATTGGCTTACACCATTCTCACTTTCGATTTACTCAGGGATTGTTCCCTGATATGCATGCTATTGTAGCTGACTTTGACGTATTTGCCAAACATCTCAGGATTATGATTTTATCTCACGGTACAACAGGTAAAGCGGAGCCAACAGGGCACCACCGGCGTAGGTTATCCGCAATTGCATTTCAATATCATTGCCTTCCGCAACAACAGCGAAGCAGCAGAAAAACAACGCCAGGAAAAACTGGGAAGAGTAGCTCTTACAGAAAATATAACTATACCCTGTTGATTTCCTGGCAATATCAAAAAAACGTTTATTAAACGCCAGTCGAAAAAAAGAGGTGCAAAACGTTATGAGGATCAGCAGTATGTAGAGCTCAGCGCCACCAGTCTCCATACTCAGAACTCCCCGCAACAACCAGGAAAATGCATACAGTGCCACCGCCACTACATATACGCGTTGACGATGACTGGTGTCGATACGATTCTTTATAAGAAAAAAAATCACACTGAAGGCCGCTGCCAACACAATTACCAGAAGGCCAAGTTGCCAGAAACTCTGTTGCACAATATAAAAAAGACTTATCAACCAGAAGTAGCTTTCCAGGTATAAAAAAACACCATCCACACAGAACATCGACCGTGAACGATGCTGATCTGAAAAAGATACAAGTTCTTTTGCAGGTAGCGGTTTCTGGTTTCGAAATTCCATAGGCAGTTCATGCTGTACCCCTGAATTTATAAGCAGATAGACAGCCGTCACAGCAGAAATAACCGATACCAGCAAAACCCCCTCTACACCAAATTCTTCAAGAACACACCCGCCTGTAAATATTCCTGCTTTCAGGATAATTGTTACAAATATCTGAAAATTGCCAAACTTTCGCCCCGAATTGGTTGCAGAGCTGGTTGAGTAAAAAAAAATGCGCTGGACCATCCAGAACAGACAGTTATAGATACCATTAACAAGTGCGAGAATTGGCAAGAAGTTTCGGTCAATATCCAGAGTCAACAGCAGGAGCAGAACCAGTTCAACCCCAAACGAAAATCCGAGGGTAACTCGAAAAGAAAACGCCCTGCACACCCGGTCCCAGAAAAACAAACACCCACAGAAGGAAAGCGCTGTCAGCCCTATAAACACACTTACATCAGACAGGGAATAACCGGATCGTATCAGGAAAACCGGGAGAAAAAAGGGAAACAACCCTATTAGAAAAGAATGAAAACCCAGAAACACATAATATGTTCGGGAATCCTGCATATCAGAAGATATCTGCCTCGGCTATTTTGAGACTATTGAGCCGTTCATAATACTTGCTTAAATCCTCTTTTTCACCATATCGCGGCACATCGTGCATTTTTAAATAAGGACGCGAATTGACTTCTAGCAGAATGCATTTCTGCTCCCGGTAATCTTTCTCTATGCCTTCCTCGAAGATCGCGTCAATACCTAAGATATTGGCACCGAACATACCGAGAATCTGTTGAAACATCTCGCGATTCTCCGGGTGCATCGACTCCTTCGCTATAATCTCTACCACACCGCCAGGAGCCAGTGCGACTCTGTTAAAAAGATATACCCGCTCACCATCCACGGGAATCGTTGCCAGCGTTCTTCGTGTTTTTTTGAGATAAGCCAGCACCCTGCCATCTTTGGGAATTGGGTGAATAACAGGATAAAGGCCCATCTCTTCACGTTTGATGTTTTCTCTGTCGATCAGGATATCTATAGTACTCAAACCATCACCATCAACAAAAGGCGGATAGCGGCGGATTACCGACATAATTTCACCATCTACCACCGTGACGCGATAGTTCCTGCCCTGCAGATATTTTTCGACCACCGAAACAGGCCACCAGACTTTCACCAGCAGTGCAGCCTTCATGAGTTCAGCATACCCTGTAATCGGAAAATGACTCCCACGCGAAAAACCACTTACGTTAGGCTTAATGACCAGCGGGAATCCATGCTCTTTGGCAAAACGAAAGGCAGTCCACGGCCAGAAAAATGTCGTGCCAGCGGCGTGCGGTATCCCGTTTGCCGCAAATACAGTTCGAGCCTGAAGCTTTGATCTGCAACTCTTTCTTACTTCAAGAGAGTTGTAACTTGAACAGCCTCCCAGAAAGTTTTTATCAACCCAGCCATAAATCATTCGTTTCAGATGTTTCATGATTTCACTCTGTAATGTGCACGAACCTTGCGAAAGAAAATTCTTTTATCATGATGACGAGACGGCAAAGTCATTACCATTCTTGCAGCTGCTGACATACTTGTGAAGATGAATTGATACTTTTCCTTCCATCCTACTTTCTTATCGAGCAACATCAATGGCATAGGCAGAAATATATTAATCTCAACAACCTGAAATTTTCCATCAAGAATTGCCTGTAGCGAGTCGGCCCTGATGCCGACCCGGGCAATACGAAACCGTCCTATGCTTTCAAGATAACTCCAGATCCGTTTCATTCCCTCTGCACTTACCCCAGCGGTCATATCCCTATATTCTGTTAAAGGATTATGCACTGAATTTACAGGATATAGTTCGCCACTGACATTGATCGTCTCAGTAATTGAGAGAATTGAATACATGTCGAATCGTTCTGCTGAACGAAGATAGAAAATCTCAAATTCACGTCTCCCCGAAGCGGCTTCCTGAATAAGAAAAACTGCTTTTATCGTTCGGTTCCTCTGCCGTATATCATGTAATGTATGGGCTGAATCCGCCCGGGAGACGGCATAGGAATTCTGCCCCCATTCAGGTTTCACAAAAACAGGATAGCTCTCAGGCACAGAAACTCCATCATCAACCTGCTGATGCAATCGCCAGCAAAGCGGGATGACACTATCTAACTCCAGTTTGGAAAAAATTCCTTTTGACTCATTAAAATAGTCTTGGTTCAGCTGAAAAAACCGCCAGGGAGCGACCCGATAGCGAATGGAAAAAAGAATAAAAGAGGTGATCAAGGCAAGGCGAATCATGCAGGCAGACTATGTACCAGAGGAGGTAACCGACAAACAACTTCTCCTATCACTTCAACGAGTGACCTGATCAAAGCATTCCCCTTTCAAACCATCATCAGAATACATATGAAAACTGAGACTCTCTTCAAGTACACGTATTCGGTGAATCCCGTTATCAAAACGCTGAGATTTGCCACGGATAGAAAAACTCTCATCAGGCAACCATATTCGCTCGGAGACCTTTCTTACCCTGCTGCCATCCCGCTCAAAGTTTTCAACTTCAAGCCGACCCTCCAGCAGATAATAGAAACCGAAAGATGGGTGACCGTGTATAACCGTCACAGCACCTCGACTCCAACGAGCGATCATTACTTCAAACCCACCCGGTTGCCGATGCAGAATAGTTCGTGAATAACTGTTCTCCACGTATGGGAAATCTTCGAGACTACAGGGCGATTGCAACAGGAATTTAATAGCCTCCCTGGCCATTTGCTCCACACTCGCCATATCCAGCAATCGTCGACAAAAGACTTTCAACGAGTCATCTACCGGGTGATCAAAATATGTTCTTGGAGCTCCCTGCAACGTTTTCATCCCATTGGCCCCTCGCCAGCCAGTTCTTTCCCCTGCGCCACCAGTTCACGAAAGAAGGTATCAATCTCATTGCGATCCACATTTGTGTTAGCGATCAAAAGACGAAGAACAAGCAGATCGTGTACAAAAGCAATTCCGACCAAAGACATTCCTTTTCGGTAAAGTCTGTTACGTAGTTCCTGGTTGAAGTCATTTGCCATATGCTCTGTAACTTTATAGCGAAAACAGATATTAAACGATACTCGTTGGGAAATCATCTCGAGTTCAGGAATATCATGCACGCACTGTTCAGCATACTGGCAAAGTTCAAGGTACTTTTCAATTCTCTTACCAAAGCCCTCTTTCCCGTAATACTTCCAGTCCAGAAACCATTTAAGACTGTCAACTCTCCGACCGCACTGTAACGAGACTGAGCCGAGATCCCGTACATCATTATCATCGGTATCTCTGAAGAGGTAACTGCTGTCCCCGCCACCAAGTACTGAACCGAGGGTGTGACTACTATTATTGATGAGCAGGATGTTACACATAAGAGACGAACCAAGCATTTTATGAAAATCACAGGTAAAAGAATCTACCTCACTCAACCTGGGTAGAAAACGTTCACGAAGCCTGTCACTCATCACTACCGCTCCTCCCCAGGCGCCATCTGCATGAAGCCAGAAAGAATATTTTTGACGTAACTCCAGAATGGCACTTACAGGGTCATACGCGCCCCGCACTGTTGTTCCTGCCGTAGCTGCAACAAAAAATGGCACTCCTCCTGATTCTATCACGCGCCTGATCTCTTGCTCAAGTGCAACTGCATCCATCGCACCCAGCTCATTCAATCCGACCTTTATGAGATGATCAGTACCGATGCCCAGGATATTTGCCGCCTTATCCATTGAATAGTGCGCTTCAGCATTAACGAAGGCAAAAAGTTCGCGCTGGCCGAAAAGACCCGAATTTTTAACCTTTCCGGCTGCCATATTGCGTGCACACATCATTGCTATCATGTTGGCATTACTTGAGCCGGTGGTCATCTGCCCTTCACCATTAGTGAAACCGACCAGATCCAGCATTTGCCGAACCATATACTGTTCGAAAAGCGTCGAAACCGGGGCTGATTCATAGGTGCAGGCTGAAGTGTTGGACATAGCCACCACCAGCTCACCTAATATTGATGGGAGATTAGCTCCAGCCCACATACGGTTGACAAAGGATGGATGCGATGTCCGCACCCCGTATTCAAGATACTGCTCAATCCAGGTGAAAATCCTATCCCAATCGCCTTCACTTCCCGACCTATCCAGTTGCAACAACTCCTGTAATTCGCGGGGTGAGGTATAGTCAACAAACTTCCCATTGTTCTGGGTAGCAAAATAGTTCTCCAGGACAGCAAACAGCCGTCTCAGCACATCGTTGGTGTTCATGTAATGTTATTCCTGCCAAGAATTATGAAAGTTGCCAGATTGGGTCAGGCGAGAAAGGTAAAGGTAACTACTCACGGGGTATATAACCCCTGTATTTATTACCCCTAAAACCTGTAATCAGTTACATATTAAGTAACATTCCGGTTTTAATGCTCTACATGGATCAAAAAACACACATATTGTTTCATCCGCTAACTACAGCATCTATAGGAACCTTTCTCTCAAAGAAACAAACAAAACATTTGTAGTAAATCCATACAGAAGATGAGGACAAATAATGCGAAATTCCATACTTTGACAAGAAAAATCTATTCTGAAACGATCTTTTGCCACTGCTCATCTGCCAATCGGATAAGAGCCTTCTCAGTCTCTTTCTCAGACCTGTTGTTCCATTTCTTTAGAGTGTTTCCCCAAAATCCGTCATAAAACAGATAATTCACCCCATCAATAATTTTATATCGTTCCGGGTTTACTTCAACTTTTTCACCTTCCAGCATTGCCCAGGCGCACCAGCCACCATAAGCCGGTACATATCTGTCGGGATCCTCCATAAATCTCCGGAGATGATCAGCGCTGGAAAACCGGTATCCTATTCCCTTATGTATAAAAGCAATCTCACTCTTACCTGATTCAGGTTTACCGAAAAAATAACTCACAGGATCATAGCCACCCGCCCCAAAGCCATCCCTGAGATGAGTAATGTTTCTATTTCCAACAAGTTCCTCCCCGATGACCGGAGACTGACTGAAACCAGTAATCAATACCATGAGCATCAGTATTCTCATTTTACACCTCGTCACCTGTTTTCCTGGCAACTGCAAACGCATCTCTAGCGACAATAAAAATATTTATTTCTGACAATTACATGTTCGCTGTTGAGTAGATCAAAAATGAACGTTGTAGTTATACGAGGATACGCGTAGCCAAAATATTCCATTTTTACTTTTTACGAAAAAGCTGAAAATAGATACGTGAGATAACAGCAGCACTGTTTACTCGTGCAACGTCAGAAGAAACATCTAAGACATACAACCACTCACCGAAGCAAATGATTGTCATGATGAGAATAGACAAAAAAGGCCGCCCTTCTCATTGAGAAAAGCAGCCTTTAAAAAATCTAGTTTGAGTACTGCATATGCGACGAACCCTTACGCACCGGCAAAAATCTGGGCTCGCGGGCTCTTTTTTTAACCACAGCGCTGTCCGTTCGGGCAATCCAGTAGTTTTCAACCACCTTGTGCAGGGTTTCCACGGCCAGGAGAGCACATTTTTCAAAACCTTCGCCTCCCCGTCGTACCCGTTTGATCACCTCGGCAGCCCGGATCTCCAGCAACTGCTCGGTTGTCTTGCCGATCGCCATCTCTGCTGTGCAGGATCCACATAAACAACTGCAAGCATCACCATCTGTTATGTATGTGATGTTCTCAACCCGATTGCCACGAAACTTCACATACATCTTCATAATCTCTCCACAATCCCCGGTAAGACATGCGACTGCATCCGGATCACGCATCAAACCGTTGTGTAGAGAATATCTCAAATGCTGGAATGTCTCATCTGCAAATTTTTGCTCAGCTTCCGCAACTACACTCTTTCTAATTCTCTCGATCAGAGCCTGAACATCATCCATTGAGCCCCCCTCAATATATTTTGCCGGCAGTATATCGTAAATATAGCAAGTAATTCAAGACAGAACTACATTCTTTTCTTTAATTCTATCAACAGGCAAATACTATATAACAACCGCTCAAAATAATTTTGCTTTAACAAAGCCCCCATATATGTATCTTTTGGCAGGTTTATCATTTCAAAGCAATAGTATTGCTATACCCTGACATTTACCTTACGTAAAGAGAATATAATTAGATTTAAAGATATTTTTTCACCAAAAACCACATCATTAGGTGACATAGCAGAAACACACATTGCTTTTTCACGTGTATTTTCCGATACATTTACCCTTGCATGCAACACAACCTCATCCGTCAATGGAAATTCCTATGACATACCGTATTCATGGCCAGAATTTTCACCTGACTGCCAGGGAATACCAGCCACGTTCATTTATGAATTGTGTTTGTCTTTTTCTGCACAAGAAAGGAATTTGCTGCTTCATGCAATGTTGCTATTGCCAGATGTGCACAATGTTGCTCTTTTTCGGGAAACGTTCCTATAAAGTCTAGAACATCCTCTCCTTTCAAATCAAAAAGAGCTTCAGGATCCCTCCCGATAGCAAGTTCAGCTGCAAAAGAACCGCAGAGCCCGCTTGATGTGCAACCTGTAGTCGTGTAGGAAGCATCACACACGCAATTATCTTCTATCTTTAAAAACATCTCAATCGTATCACCGCATACACCAGTCACAGTACCGTAACCATTAGCATCCATCATCCGCCCATGATATCGAGGGTTTCTCCAGCGCTGGAAGCCCTTCTCGCCATAAGCGGTCTTTGCTTCAGAAAAGACTTCCGCCTGAAGATTGTCTACATAGGCATCAAATTCCTCGTTCGTCATACCCCCTCCCAAAATGAAACTCAGGATTCATTACCAGTGCCCCTCCACATTAGCCTCTTCGCTATAGGTCACTTCACCATTTTTGAAATCTTCAACCACTCCGCGAACTGTGCCACTGACATCATTCACCACCTTTACACCACCAGCATTCAATGTCTTGAACGCATTAGGACCGCAATACCCGGTAAGCAGTACCGCTGCCCCTCTATTGCTCACCATAGTTGCAGCCTGAATACCTGCGCCCTTAAAGGCCTGAACGTTTTTAGAGTTATCTACTGCCTCGAACTCCATTGTCTCCGTATCAACAATCACGACATAGGCTGCCCGTCCAAAACGCGGATCTACTTCAGCATCAAGGTTCGGTCCCATTGCGGTTACTGCAATCTTCATTGTACGCTTCCTCCGGTTAGTACATTTTTGATGGTTCGTAACCACCGCCAGAAATGATGATATATCTGGACACCCCGGCAATTTCCGGCGGTGAGTATACGTTGGTGCTACTGGCCTCCCCCGCCACACACCTGACCATCTGAAATCAAAGGAATCTTTCCAGCAATCATATCCTCGACAACCGGACGGATCTCCTGACGATCACCTTCATGGTACACATTGATACCTACCTGTCTAAAACCCATAAGCGGACGCATACCGATACCACCAACTATAAGCGCATCTACATTGTGACTGGCCAGCAGATTCACCGGCACCATACAACCACCTTGTACATGCGATACATTTGGCAGAATCGTCACGTTCTTTATTTCTCCATCCTCCAGATCAATAAACGTAAAAACGTCACAGTGACCAAAATGACCAGCCCGTAATCCATCCAGACCTCCCTCACCTTCTGACGGAACAGCAATTCTAACTCGAGACATATACGTTAATCCCCTTCTTGTTACTGGATTGCAGCGGAAAAATCCCTGATTCCCGCCATGTTCATAACCGGAGATCCGATGATGTCTTTCCACACCTGACGAACAATTCCGGCTGTTTCTGACTGTTCCTGATACTCAAGGATATTCTGCCCTTCAACCATCGCTTTGACAAAAATCGGGTCAAAGGGTATGCGCCCGAGAAGCAACATATTTCGCTCCCTGGCCCGCTCTTCAATTTTTTGTGTTATCTCAATATTGAGGTCAAACTTATTGATACAAACCATTCCGGGGACTTTGAAATGTCTGGCCAAATCCACAACTCTGTCCATGTCATGCAATCCCGATAACGTCGGCTCAACAACTACCACAAGTACAGTAGCCCCGCCGATTGCAGCAATCACCGGACAACCGATGCCCGGAGGACCATCGGTTACGATTAAATCAACACCTTTCTCATCAGCAAGTTTTCTGGCTTGTTGCCTTACAAGACTCACCAGTTTACCTGAATTTTCCTCAGCAATACCCAACCTGGCATGTACCATCGGACCGCTACGGGTTGCGGAGATGTACCATTCTCCACATTGCTGGATAGGGAAATCTACTGCTTTCTCAGGGCAAAGATCTACACAGACACCGCAACCTTCACACGCTATCGGATCAACTTTAAAATCTGCGGAAATCGCGTCAAATCTGCAGAGTTCTCGGCATCGTCCGCACTCTGTGCAGCGATCCGTGCCTATCTCTGCAAGACCACCACCCATAAACGGTGAACTACTCTGTACTACCGGCTGCAGCAGGAGGTGCAAATCTGCTGCATCCACATCTGCATCACACATCACGCTATTTTCAGCTAACATCCCAAATGCAGCAGTTAAACTTGTCTTTCCGGTTCCACCCTTGCCGCTGATGACAACTATTTCTCGCATTTCATTTTCCTCTCATTTCATCAGCAAGCTGCCAATATCTGTATTTTCTCATGCAGCCCGACAAATTTGCGCCGCCAATGCGGCTGCGTTTCGATCAGCATCCTCCCCTGGGAATATGCCATGGCAATATCGCGATCAAACGGTATTTCCATCAGTACCGGCACTCCCTTCTGCTGAGCGTACTCATGTACACTGCGATCGCCCAAATCTGACCGGTTTATGACCAGACCGCATGGAATATCCAGCACATGAACTGCATCAACCGCAAGTTTTAAGTCATGCAGCCCAAACGGTGTAGGTTCAGTCACCAGCAGAATAAAATCGGCCCCGCGCATTGCGGTAATAACCGGGCAGGAGGTTCCAGGCGGAGCATCTATAATTGTGTCTCCTTTTACAGCAGTTTCCTCTCTCACTTTCCGAATGAGGGGTGGAGACATCGCCTCACCTATCCGCAACAATCCATGAGAAAATTTGACATTTCCGCTTATTCCTGATTCGACTACACCCAATTCCCTGCCGCCTTCACTGATCGCCTGCTCCGGACACACCTCCATACAACCACCACATCCATGACACAGTTCAGGGAAGGTAAGTACAGTCCTTCCAACCACAGTAATTGCGCTGAATCTGCATATTTCAGCACAACTCCCGCAGCTGCTGCACTTCTGCATATCGACCTCAGGCACCATGGCATATACAGTCCTGCTACTCTGTAAGTCAGGCTTCATAAACAGGTGTGCATTAGGTTCCTCAACATCACAATCCAGTAACTGCACTGAGGTTTCCAATGCACAGGCAAGATTTGTAGCAACTGTTGTCTTGCCTGTTCCACCCTTGCCACTGGCCACGCTTATGATCATGTTTATCTCCTCTTCAACTTCGCGTTCATGCTGTTAAACACGATCGTATTTCAGATAAATGCGACAGAACCTCACTAGCTACACCCATGTCCGGAGGGCTCGGCAACTGCATCAACACTCCAAGCCCTTCAGTCACTTCATGAAAATCATCTGCCGGCAACGAACTTACCAGCATGCAATTCACAAACGGGTGTTTTTCCGCAAGTATTCTCGCCATATCCACACCTTTCATATCAGCCAGATCTTCATCAATCACCACAAGCTCAATAGATCTGGCGGCAAGAAGATCCAACACGTCAGAACACGACTCTGCCTGAAACAGTTCTGGTTCCACCTCATTCCATAAACCAGCGGCAAGCGGTGCAAGCCGCTCAGCCGCATTGCCTGCCAGCATGATTTTCATCACATCCACCTTGGATGAACCATCCAACGTCTTTGATTTATTCATCATATTATCAATTACTTTTGTTCACTATTCTGACTTTTGTCAGCAGTTGTATTTGCCTGCCCCTGCCGACGGCCCCTTCCGCCGCCTTGCCCCAAGCCACGCCCTTCCCCGCCTGCTCTTCTACATCCAGGGCCACGACCTCCTTGCCCCTGCCCGCCGATCTTTTCAGTCTGGTTACACATACCTCGTTTACCACCTGTCTCCGGACCACTTCCCGTGGGACCTGTCTTATCAAATCCTGGCATAACCTCTACCTCCTGCTATAGTTCACCTTCAGTATCACAACAGTCTGGAATCGTAACTGAACATCCGTTCCTGCACCGCTGCCCTCTACCATGCCCATTGCCTGCGCTATTGCAGCAACCCGGCATGTGATACCCTGTGATAGAATTCCCCTCGATATACCTGGCAAGTACTTGATCAGCCCTTCCTGCAATGAACGGAATAAGATGAATACCACACGCTTCAATCCGACCTGCCGGCTCCCGCGATATAGCTCCGGTGATCAGCACATTGACGCCATTATCCTGCAACAGACGCATCATTGCTTCAGGCTGCTCCGGCCTGCACTGCACCAACTCACTCTTCACCTGCAGTGCATTGGCGATATCAGTAATCAGAAGTGTCCGGGCTGCATCAAATACGGGTGAAATGCGTTTTCCCCAGACAGTTATTCCAACTTTCATACCAGCACCTCCGCTCGCTCGATGCTTTCTTTAGTGCAAGCTACATACCAGAAAGTGACATATGCACATCAAACAATGTTTTACGCTGTGTTTTCGGAACAATACGGATCAGGAAAAGGAAATAACACCTTTCAAAAGACAGGATAGAGTCGCAGCGACGCTACGGATAGAGTCGCATACGGTCGCACGCAGTCGCACGGTTGCGACTAATAGGAAGAGCGGCCAGAACGGCCATCAACAGCAGGAAGGTTAAGGTTAAGTTTATTCAGTTTTCGGTGCAACGTAGATTTGTGCATACCGAGTTCAGCTGCGGCAGCCTTACGACTATAGCCATGGCGCTCAAGCGCTTCTATGATTGCCAATGCTTCTGCCGATTTCACAGTTTTTTCAAGAGATATTGGAGCGTCGCTTATGACTGCCGGTATCGTCTTCTTTGATCGCCCTTCAGCGAGGTAGGCAGGTAAATGATCAGCAGTGATTGTTCCCTGCTGACAAAGCACAAAACCATGTTCAATAATATTTTCCAGCTCACGAATGTTGCCGGGATATGAGTGACCAAGCAGCAAAGCCATAGCTCTGGTATCGACTCCTGTGACATTTCTGCCTTTCAACGCATTCATCTTCACTATAAACCTGTCAACCAGCAAGGGAACATCTTCCATACGATCACGCAGAGGAGGTAGCTGCAACCTTACGATATTAATGCGATAGTACAAATCACGACGAAAATCTCCACTCTCGATCATTCCACTCAGGTCACGGTTGGTTGCGGCAAGAACTCTGGCACCGGTCTTGATCTTGTCGACACTGCCAAGCGGCTGAAATTCATGTTCTTCGAGTACACGCAGCAGACTGACTTGAAAGGCTGAACTTGTGTCACCAATTTCATCAAGCAGGATTGTACCATCTCCGGCTGCAGCAAACAGCCCTGGTTTATCTTTATCTGCACCCGTGAAAGCTCCGGCCCGGTAGCCGAAAAGCTCCGACTCAAGCAGACTGTCGGGCAAAGCCCCGCAATTGATCGCTGAAAATACTTTTCCTTTTCTTCCTGAAAGAGAATGGATGGCCCGCGCCAGCAGTTCTTTACCGGTTCCTGTTTCCCCCTCGATAAGCACAGTACTGTCACTTTCAGCAATCTGGGGCAGGATGCTCAGTATTTTGGTCATAGCTTTAGAACGGCTGACCATATCACCAACCTGATAATTGCCTGCGAGTTCGCGGCGCAACTCTTCAACCAGGCTGTGATCACGAAACGTCTCCACTCCGCCAAGAATTTCCCCGGCATCATTCACCAGAGGTGCTGTAGAGACAGTTATGGGAATACGTTCTTTCTTACCGTTGATAATGTAGGTTGAAGAACTGATAAATGATTTCCCTTCCTGCATGGTCCGTTTCAGAGCACAGTCAATCTCACACATATTCGAACGAAAAACTTCCCAGCAGTATCTGCCGATCGCCTCTTCACGCTTGATTCCGGTGATCTCCTCAGCAGCTCTGTTAAAGGACATGATCCGCCAGTGATGATCAACGGTAAACACCCCGTCTGAAATACTCTCCAGAATTATCTGCTGAGCCGAGTCCGCCAATGGTTTTTCAGCTGTCATTCTCTGTTTCCTTAGTGCAGAATTGTGGAATAGTGCTTCTCACTCTGAGGCACGACTGTTTTCGAATCGCTCTATCGCCTTAAGAACATGCGGATAGATATTATTCACCACCACACCATAACCATCCGCGTTCGGATGCAGACCATCTTCGATATTCAGTTCCCGCACTGTAGCGACATCATATAGAAAAAAAGGCATAAAAATCACATCATGCTGCGCTGCAAGTTCTGGATAAATTGCATTAAATGCAGTGGTATAATCAGGCCCCAGGTTCCACACCATTTTCATACCCGCTAAAACCGTTACAATTTTATTATTCTCCAGAAATTCGATAATTTCAGCAATATTCTTCCTCGGAACTTCCGGATCTATGCCACGCAATCCATCATTTGCACCGATTTCCAAAAGCACAATGTCCGGTTTCATGGTCATTATCCATTCCATGCGTGAGCGCGTACCGCTCGTGGTTTCACCACTTACACCGGCATTTATCACCCGGTAAACATAGCCGTCCGCCTCAAGCTTTCGTTGCAGCTGCGCGGGGTAACTCAGCTCCTCATCAATTCCAAGGCCTGCTGTAAGACTGTCTCCTACCGCCACAATGGTACCTGAATATTCCTTCTGCTGATCAACTACAACCGGCTGCTCAGCCTCCTCCCTGCAACCTGTCATGAACACCATCAACAGCAGGAGGATTGCAATACAATATCCCCGTATCATCACCATGCGTTTATTCAAGGGTCTGCTCCCGTAAAAAGAAAATTGGCTTCTGCCTAATGATGGAGATCGAACTGGTCATACCTACTGTCACCACCAGCAGCAGGGTGAGTACTACGAGGATTCCTGATGCCAGCCAGTTCGCGTTATAAGTTATTTTGAAAAGAAAATGACACAGCGCCCAGCTGCCAGCCTGTGCGAGCAGGACGCCAAGGGCCGAACTCAAAAAACCAAGCAACAGATTTTCATAGAAGAATACCGAGAAGACAAAACCAGATCTGGCCCCAAGCACTTTGTAATACACGGCTTCCCGTATACGAGCCATTCGTGTGGCTAAAATTGAACTGATAATAATCAGTCCACCGGCAAGAATTGAAAAGAGAGCGAAAAAATTGACAATACCCGAAAGTTTTTTCATCACTACCCCAAGTTCTTCTGCGGTTCGTGCCATATTAATGACACTGATATTCGGGTAGGCTGCCACAACCCTTTTCTCTACCTCGGGAATTGTACCGCTTTCAACATGCACTGCGGCAAAAAGTGTCTGTGGAGCCTTCTGCAGAAACTCTTCAGGGAAGACAAAATAAAAGAACGGGTACAACATCGACTTGTTGCGCGTCCGGATACTGGTGATTTTCGCTTTCAACGTCACTCCCTGTATGTTGAATTCGAGATCATCACCGATCTTCATATCTCCCATATCGGCAACCATATCAAGAATAGAGACCTGAAGATAAGTATTACCTTTTTTATCCTGCTGGAACAATGTTCCGCCATCAATCACGATCTCATCGGTCAGCAGGTCGTTACGATAGGTGAGGTTAAATTCACGGCTCAGGCTGTCACTCCACCTGTTTTTCTGTTGTCCGCGTCTGACCGGGACATCATTGATCGCCTTCAGCCTTGCACGAATGATAGGATGCAACTGCACATCAACGCCGATGAGTTGCTCAAAGCCCTGCCGCTGATCCGGTTGAATATCCACCATAAACAGGTTGGGGGCTTCTTTAGGATAGGATTCCACATAGGTTGTGTGCAGATTAAATTCCACCAGAAAAATTGCCAGCAGCACGGAAAGAGCTGAGGCGAGGGTAACAATAACCGCACGGGTACTGTTACCCGGACGCAGAAGGCTTCTAGAGGCCTGCCTGAGCGGCAGGGAACGAATATTAAGTAGTTTGAGTCCAGCCAGCAGCAGTCGTGCCAAAACCGAAATAAGTACTATCAGGCCAATGGTTCCTGCCATAAAATAGATACCCGTTTTCACGTCTTCAAGTTGACGAATCACAAGTAACGTCAACAGGATGAGCCCCACCCCGATCGCCAGATAGTAGGTTACCTCCTTACTGGTTGTTACATTCTCACTTCTGAATATGACATTTGGTTTAACACTCCGCAGGCGGTACAATGGCAGAAACGTGAAAAAACACACTACCAGAAAACCTAGGATCATTCCTTCCGCAATATCCGGCAACCTCAATCCCCCCATGTTTTCAGGTGGGATAAGACCTGAAAAGAGTACAGGAAAAAGGTATTTCAGGCTGCCCGCTGCCATAATTCCAAGGAAACCGCCGATAAATCCGTAGATAAGTACCAGAAGCAGATAATGCAGCAGCAGGAATTTCTGAGTAGCTCCTAAAGCCTTCGTTATCGCCAGACTTTTCTCCTTCTGCCGCAGTAGAGCCGAAAGAGAGCTCTGCATCCCGATTCCGGCCAGAAGCAGGGTAAATATTGAGATCAACGACAGAAAAAAGAGCAGATTATCAAAAAAACGTTTCAGACCTGATCGAGCTGTTTCATAGGTGGCTACCCGTTCCTGTCCCGGCATGGCAACAGAACTCAACAACTCGGCTGCCTGCTCCAGTTTCTCCTCACTCGCCATTTTCAAAAGCATTTCATATTCGACCCGGCTACCGGTTTTCACCAGATCGAGTTTATCAAGATCAGCCGCCGCCACAAACACGCGCGGTCCGAAATTGAATAAATCAACAGGTCTGGTCGACTCCCGCACGACAACATCGCCAATCGTTAGCGTCGCCTTACCGATATGGAGAACGTCGCCGATTTTCAATCCAAGCTTTGCCAGTAATTCACCGGCAACGACTATGGTGCCAGGCTTAAGTACCTCCTGAAAATTCGTTCCGGACAGCAGTTCGACCTCTCCATACAACGGGTAACTCGGCCCAACCGCTTTAATGTTGCTGAAAAGAGTTTCCTCCTCCGCCGCATTCCGAACAACCGAGTAAAACTCCCAGCTACGCACCCGACCCTTCAGGTCGTTTTCCAACCGATTGACGGCTGTCAGTAATCCTGGAGAAAACTCATAATGAGAATGGAGTATCAGATCCCCACCATGTAGAGCACGGGCGTCACCGATTATCGAAATATTCACATCTCGTCTGAAACTGTTCAGTGCCACAAGCGTAGTAATTGAAAGTGCAACACAAAGGATAAAAATCCCCGCCTGATTACGGGCCTCGAACATTTCACGTATGAGAAACCTGAGATTTAGCATGAGACGCCTGCTCCGCCAGCCTGTAATTTGCCATCATGCAACCGGATAATTCTATCAGCCCGACCAGCTACCTCCGAACTATGCGTTGCCATCACCAGTGTTGTGCGATGTTCTCCGTGTAGTTCCATCAAAAGATCTATGATTGAATTGGAGTTTTCTGAATCAAGATTGCCTGTCGGCTCATCTGCGAAAATTATTTTAGGCTCATTGATGAGGGCCCGGCAGATGGCCACTCTCTGCTTCTCGCCTCCTGACAGCTGTTGTGGATAATTGTACCTGCGCCCCCAAAGTCCAACCCGTTTGAGCAAATCCGCCGCCTTCTGTTCAGCAGCAGGGTCTCTTTTCAATTCTGCCGGGAACATCACGTTCTCAAGAGCATTTAATGAAGGTACCAGGTGAAAAGCCTGAAAAACAAAGCCGGTCAGCTCATTTCTGACTGGAGCCAGGTTATCCTCACTCAGATCAGTAATATCCCGGCCAGCCATCATGATCCTGCCCGAAGATGGGCGATCCAGCCCAGCAAGAATACTGAGAAGGGTAGTCTTGCCGCTGCCGCTGCTACCAGCAATAACTACAAATTCACCCCTATTGACTGCAAGCGTAACTGAGTCGAGCACAGACTCGCGCCGTTCGCCGATGGTGTAGGTTTTCGAAAGCTCTCTGGCCTCCAGGATCACTTCATTCATAGCCTGCTCCTAGCCTGCTGAAAAGAATGTGGAAATTCTACATTGTTATTTTGAGGAAAACCATAATCATAAGTTTGGATTTGTAAAAGCCATTGAAAGTCGCCCATAAAACCTGCAATCTATTCATACTTGGGTTTCAAACTATTGTCTGTTATACCTGAATAAAATAACACTACATTCGAAGAACTCCGTTCACCATCAACCCTGATCGCCAGAGAGAGCAGAAATTTGCCCGCCAAAAAACCTTCAGATACCAGCGCATCCCGCCCTACATCAGTTCAACTGTCGGAACTGCTCAAACTCATTCGCCCATCGTTTGAAAAGCACCGTTTGCGATTACTGTGCGGTTTTATAGCTTTACTCTGTGTGGACTTTATCCAGCTTATTATTCCTCGCTTCATTAAGCAGGGTG
>JBFHGS010000013.1:0-43230 GCA_041582995.1 Desulfopila sp.
GATACATACCCAACCACGTTTGACGCACGGGTATGCTTCTGATTCTCTAAGCCAACTTTGAATAATCTCTTGCTCTGTGGTCAAATTTCATCAGTAATGCTCCACCATATAGTCCACTTCAATTTTTGACTATCAAGTCATGCATACCAAATAAGACGAATACACGTAGTCTATACTATCTACTCATCATGTATCAGAACCTGTTTAATTGATAGCATAGTCTTTAAATTTAAGCTAAATGCCATGTTATAATTCAATATATCTCTCAATCATTTGACATGTCTCATCCAACTTCTCTAACGTACGCGGTCGGTCTAGTTTGATAATCTTCGCTGACAAAGAAAGGTTTGAGCAATTTAGAAACATTTCTTTACGTTCTGTTATTGATAATATATCAACATAACTATTTAAATAGCACCCCGATATGAGCCAGAGCATTTTCTCGGTAGCTGTCAAATCCTTCAAGCGTAGATCATTACCGTGATCAAGCATAACAATAGTATCTAGTTTTGTGGTTATACCAACGAAATTATCAGACACTAAATAATTCCGTTTCTGTGTAGTTGGATACAAGGAGGGGTAATTATCAGGTTTCCCTCCTAAAGCAGTTATCGCATCAGGCCATAATTTAATACTAGGAATTCCTGATAATACACTTGTTCCGTCCAGACCTACACTCAAGGCTGTTACATCATCTGAAACCAAACGGTGCCCCATGGAAACCAATTTAGCAACAAGAGTTGATTTCCCATATCCTTTACCACCCACAAAGGCAATAGTTTTGCCAGCAATTTCTACCGTACTCGCATGTAAGATATGATACCCTTGCTGATAAAGAATCGTTGCCATAGCGAAACCATATAAGGGTAAATGCATATGCTCAATCAAGCTATTATTACGAAATAAAATTGCAATTTCGTGGCCTCCACAGATAGTAAAACTCAATCCTGCTGCTGCCACGTCAAATATTATCCCATTATCAACCTTTCGAGCAGAAACTGCCTTAGCATCCAATTGACATAAATTACATGTTTTTTTCTTGGTTATTGATAGATCGACATCACCAGCGTTGGTTTGCAGATATCCTGGAAGGTCTATCTCCGACAAGATTCTATTTTTGTATGCAGAAAAATAATACAAAATATGTAATCACTCAACTGTCTCTGCTTCATTAACAGAGATAGAACCCGTCATAGTTAATTGGATTGCAAAAACAGGGTTCACACCTTAACTTGCAATTGACTGCAAATAACTTGAAACCCATTATTTTTCTTATCAACCCGAAACGATCTTTCATTGACATTACGTGATGGCACTTGCAAAATATTTTCAGTAACGCTTGCTTCCCATACATTAAGTGCTTCATAAAGCCACAGAGCAAACTTTGCAACTTATTTTGGAACATATAACTATATGTATAATTCTAGCTACATTCCGGACTATTAAGTGAAGTCCAACATAATTCCTGTAAAATAATACATATTTTCCATTGGGTATAAGCAGTTACCAAAATAGAATCACGAATTCAGTAATTATGAATAGCATAACCCATTTTCACTACAATTAAATTGTGCTGAATCAATATTTGGGCCTTTTCTATTTGTCCCCTTTGTTATCATTTCTACTTTCCCGTAAGTCCTAAGCGTTGGTCGTGTATATTGACATTTAAACTCACGTGTATTGCACACCAAATATTCTGCGGAATTCTTTTTACTCTTAATCATGAAAATTTCTCCTTTAATTAACTAAACATATTATCTTGCCATCTAGAGAATGTAATCAATAAGATTATACTATGCAAATCCTCAATACACATAGATAGAGTATCTAACTCATATCTTGATATCAAGTTTTTACAGATATCCTCATTGAAATATCTGTATGTTTTATCAGATATATTTCTAATGTTATTGAGTACCCAGCCTGCATCATTCTTTCCAAACGCATGCACAAAACTCAGAGAAAAATCAGTTTTATGTTTGCGTTGACTAATTTTGGGAGGAATCTCTCCCTGAAGCGACTTTCTGACAATATTCCTGTTTAAGCCATTACTCAGTTTCTCATGAGCAGGCAATGCTAGGCAAAACTCTATAATTCTTTTGTCAAAATAAGGATAACGGATACTAACACCTTCCCTAACTGCTATTTGATCGAAAAACTCTAGGGTAGACGTATGAATCGGTTGAGTTATATTTTTCAAATGAAAGTCTTTCTCAACTTGATACGAAAAAGGCATAGCATCCATATTTTGTTTTAAACGTCGCTGAATATCTGTTTGACGAACAAAATCAGGAGCCAATTTTCTAATTTCTTTTCTGATTTCTTTTCTAAATGGAGATATTCCTAATTGAGTATGTATCTTTGCATTGGTAATTTTGCACAATAGAGAAAGAATATTTTTCACAACTTGCGTATTTGATGTAACACCTAAATCTTTATAGCATTTATAAAGTTTGTAAAATTTCAGCGAGATAGCATACTCTGTCAAGAGTCTGTAACCATATGAGACGGCTGAATCACCGTCATGACCATCCAACATTATGCGTACACCAGCACCTTTCGCCTGTTGAAGCAATCCTAATCCCATAAAAATATGCGGTACACTAAATGGTTCATCCATCACGCTGAAAATATTGTCATACGCTATTCCCGGATTAATTTCATCCACAGTCAGCGTATGGGACTGGAGCTTATAACGCTCTAAAATAGAAACAAAAAAATCTCGTTCATCGCATTCTTTTATCTGATTAAATATTCCAGAAAAAGTATGGAGTTCACCTGGCAAACTATCGCGGCATAATCCCATTGCTGTGCATACTATCGATGACGAATCCAAACCACCACTCAGATAAGCACCAACTGGAAATGCAGACCGAAGCCGAACCTTGACAGCATCAATAAAGATTTCCCGAAACTCTTCTTCATATTCTCTGCTATTCCTGCAGTCAAGCTTCGCAGGAGTGAACTCATGATAGCGAACGCGAGATGTTTTATCTGGAAATATTACTATAAAATGCCCAGGAGGGAGACGAAAGATATTTTTAAAAAAGGTACTCTTCGTGTCCGCTTCTATTCCCGCTACATAATCAGCTATTCTTTCAGGATTCTCAAGCTTAGGCACTTCAGAAAGAGTGTGGAGAGCTTTAATTTCACTGGCAAAAACGAACAGAGAATCACTCAGGTAATAGTATAGAGGCTTTACGCCCATATGATCTCTACCACAAAATATCTGCGATTGTGCGCCATCCCACAACGCAAAAGCGAAATCACCCAACAAATGCTCAAGACAACTGGTGCCCCACTTTAAATATGCAGTCATCAGCAAATCACTATCTGCTGTTGAATCTAAAGCGCCGGTAAAATGGAGTTTTCGGTATAATTCATCACGATTATCAATACGACCATGAAAGACAAGGACATACTTATCGTTTTCTATCCGGTTCGGCAAGATCGCGAAACACGATTCCGGAGTGTCGTAGGTTTGACATTGAACTAATCCAATATAATCTTTGCGGAAATAGGAAATACCATCAAGTCCACGATGAGCAAGACTTGTACCCATGCAATGCAGGGTATCATTCTCAACAATCCGTCGGTCTCTGTAATACACACCGGCAATACCACTCATCAGCCATTCTCTTTTGAAAAGAGAGGCATTTCTTTAAATCTATCGATCCCTGGAATATCTCCCAAAATCATAATTCCTTGAAATGTTAACCAGGCGTGAGCCTCGAAACCATCGACATCATTTTTAGTTACACCAACATGAACAGTCGTGACATATCCTTTTTCATGACAAAGAACTTTGCCTGTGAGAGCTCTCGATAGACATGTAGAAAAGGGAACGTAACGTGAGGCTATCGCAACTGAGCGGGAAATACTCTTAAGAGAAGTCGTAGGTTCCATTATCCTTATGGAGTCTGACAACCTTCTCTCAAGATCATGCAAAAGTGATTGCAATGGCCGAAATTTAAGGGCAAGACGAAAGTATACAAGTAAGTACAAAGCTCTTAGTAAAAGCCTTTTCTCTGTCCCTGGCAAGAGAAAGAATTTATGAATTTTCATCTTGCTGCACAACAATGAGACCACTACCTAAAAGGCTATTCAAAAAATCAAGCAGATCAGCTATACACTGCTCCTCAGTAACATCATAAGTATTAATAATTTCGGTTACAATTGCCTTAAAAACGATAGGTTTTTCCAGCAGGTTCCAGATTGTGGTACCTACCTGGTCGAGACCACTATACATTCCCGATACCAGATCCAGGATTACTGTTTCACCATCAAGTTCGGTGGATATTTTATCTTCTTTCCTACATAGTACCTGTTCAAATAGTCTTTCATTGTCGCGGGAAATGAGTTGGGTCATAATCACACACTCATGCATTTAAAATTTATTTCATGAAAAGAAAATCGAGTAAACTTAAAAAAAAACGACACCATTGAGTCTATAATGAATCTCGCATCACCTGAATATAACGGATATAGACCAAAGAATGTACCTAATATATGTCACTTCGTTTTTTGATCTTTTCGTAATTACCGCACTGGTGATAACTACTAAATATTATCAAACATGAGCTCTAACGTTTGCAAAATTGTGCCGCATTACTTTTCTCAGACCTCAACCCATCGCTTTTCAGCTGCTGATTTCAAACATGCATCGCACACCGCTACTGCATATGCTCCATCCTCACCGGTTATCGGGTTTTCGCGATCACCTTCAAGGAAAGCTGACCAGTCAATCAACAATGGTAAAATTGTTGGTTGTGCTACAAATGCCCGATGCCTAACTATTGAAGAGTTCTCAATAACCTTGGTGAAGGAATGAATCTGATCAGCATGCAACTGCCCTCTTTCACAAATAAACTCAAACCTTCCACTACGCGCATGCCCTACTTTGCTGACATCAATTGTGCCAATCACACCATTTTCAAATTCAGCCAAGATCGTCACAAGATCTTCGAGATGGCTACTGTAAATACATCGCGAAGCTGCCATAACTCTGGTAATTCTTAAACCGGTAATAACCTTTAGAGCATCAACAATATGAACTGCTGTATGAATGACAACTCCTGCGCCAGCAGCCTCCGGCTCATCATGCCATTCAAGCGATGATGGTTCAATACGCTGGTTGACAGCGAAAGAATGGAGAGTCCCCATCTCCGGCAATTGCAGAGCAAGAGCCTGAATCACTGGATTATATCTCAGTGTCTGGGCAACCGTAAGAGCACAATCGTACTCTTGCATCACCCGCACTATCTCTGCAGCCTCATGACCATTTCTCGCCAGAGGTTTTTCTATAAGCAGAGGCTTGCCTGCAACAGCACACACTTTGGCAATCTCAAGATTTATACCCGGTGGGGCAACTGCAATGATCACCTCAACATCAGCATCATGTATCAGAGTCCGCCAGTCCTCAAAGTATCTTGTCCGCCATTGTTCGGCCTGTTCCCGGCCTGTAGCAGAACGCCTGCAGATCCCTGTCACCTGAAGGGCATCAACATCATGGATAATATGATTAGCATATCTGCTGCCGTGTTTCCCTGTACCTATTATGCCAACTTTTTTCATAATATTCCTCTACCGGCGGGTCACTTACAGTTGTGAATGAAGCGGATCAGATAGGTTCAGATCATTTGTGAGATCGGTCTGTACTCAGGTATCCTATATTCAGCAATCATCGCAGCACCTGCCGTTGCTCCCGATTGAAATTCGAGGTTTGCTGCAATCACTGTTCGGAAAAAGATAACATAACCCACGGCCCCAATTGTCGTAAGAAACATTCCAAGGAGGATGAGCCAAATCAGGATTTTTTTGATGGGTAGCGTAATCTTTTTTTTCGAGGATTTTTTACGTTGAGATTTCCGTGTAGTCTTTTTTCTACCATCAACTCTACCCGAAGAACTTTTTCTTGACCCGGTATCTTGCATGATATTGATTTCTGACATTTCTCTATATTTTGCTTCGGCGACGATAAGGAAAACTTGCAGCTTATTTCTGGCGGGAGAGTACGTACTGGGCAAGTACCTGCAGAGTCACCTTACTCTCAGAAACAGTGCTATCTGTAAACATAGACAATTGCGCAGATGCCTCATTGGCGGCTTTTACAGCACGCGCTCGTGTTTCATCAAATCCTCGATATTTGTTGATGTGTTCCATCACTATTCTGATCTCAGTCTGTCGAAGTTCGGGGCTGGCCAAGATATCTTCAAGCTGTAATCTGTCCTGGTCGTCGGCTCGTGCCAAGGTTATAATGAGCGGCAACGTCATTTTACCCTCTGCAAGGTCGTTACCTACCGCTTTGCCGGTTTTCAACTGATCACCGGTATAATCAAGTAGATCGTCAACCATCTGGAATGCACATCCCAATCCAACGCCATATGAACGCAAGGCTTGCTGCTGTTCAGTAGAACCACCTCCATATAAAGCACCGACATGGCATGAAGCCGCAATAAGCAGCCCAGTTTTCCCTATAATTGCATCGTAATAATCAGACTCAGAAAGATTTGACTGGGCAGCGTTTCTCAGCTGCATAAATTCGCCATCAACCATACCCGCTGTCGCCTGACAAAATACAGCAAGTCCCTCAGCTCCGACCATATTGCCGACAATCTCCATAGATCGCGCATGAAGAAAATCTCCGGCAAGAATTGCAGATATCAATCCGAATTGTTTATTTACTGCCGGCCGCCCTCTGCGCGTATCCGCATTATCAATAACGTCATCATGAAAAAGAGTAGCGGCATGCAGGTATTCAAATGCCTTGGCAAGTTCATAGACACTGTCATCTGTACTTCCGCAAAGCCTGGCTGAGAGCACTGCTAACAGAGGCCGTATTCGTTTACCTCCATTGAAAAGACCGTAGTCTAAAATCTCACTTAACAATGGATCGAGACCTGGCTTCAAACTATCCAGATCATTATGCATAGCCAGGTCAATTTTTGCAGATTCAGCCTTAATGGCTATCATCATATTTTCAATTTCAGTCATTATCGTTGTATATCGTTATTGGCAAAATCATTGTATTTGCTACCAAGACCGCTTATAGAATTCCGCCACAGGCTCAAGAGATCGGACTACTGGCGACTGTGGCAAACTTTTTCGGAAGCGGCTTCCATAACCTTTGGTAAATAAGCGTACATCCAGAATCGCGATAACACCTCTGTCTGTTGCAGATCTCATTAACCGGCCAACTCCCTGTCGCAAAGTGAGTATAGCCCGCGGTATCTGAAAATCATAAAATGCATTACCACCCCGTTCTGTAATGGCCTGTACCCTCGCCTGCACAACAGGATCAGTTGGTACTTCAAAAGGGAGTTTATCTATGATTACGCAACTGAGAGATTCACCCTGCACATCGACACCTTCCCAAAAACTTGCGACAGCAACCAGCACAGAATCATTGGTGTCACGAAAACTTTTAAGCAGTGCGTTCCGTGACCCGCTACCCTGTACCAGAACCGGAAAATCAAGATGCTCTTCCAGATACTGTGCCATGCTTTCCATGCCACGGAAACTTGTACACAGCACAAGTCCCCGTCCCTTACTCAGTTGAAGAAGAGCACATGCCCTCTCACAAGCCCGATCAGGATAGTCCCGTGCTGCAGGTTCAGGAAAACTTATCTCTGGAACATAAATAACACTCCGCCCCTTATAATCAAATGGCGATGTAAACTGCAGGAATTCAGCTGAAGTGCCCAATCCCAGGCGCTCGCGGAAATACGTAAAATCGCCACCTGAAGATAAAGTGGCTGATGTCATAATGCACCATTCAACCGATGCGTACAAAGTTTTCTTCAAGTGTGATGCGACATTAACAGGGGTAGCTGATAATGTCACGGAACGCTCTCGACGTTCGTACCAGTGAACAAATCCGGCACTTTCCGGCTCATCATTTTTCAGCGCAATTTCGAGTAAATGCACATGCAACTCAAGTGCGCGTTTTTCAAGTGTTGACCACCCTTCACCGTACTTACTGCAATCAGCGAGATCAGCGGCAATTCTTTCGATTCCCAAGGCTAACAGTTCAACTTCAGCCCTCCAAAATGCTGGAGAAACTTGGGATATCAAAGCATCAAGATGAAATTTACCATGCTGCACAGGAAACATTGAAGCAAACTCTTCAGTGCGTTTCTTCAGACCGCTTGCAGCTCCCAGCATTCGCTCACGTTTACCGGGATCCAGATCAGTCTCAGCTTGTCTCTCTATATCAGAAAGCAAATCTAAAACCTGATATTGGCTAAACGTTTTGCCGAAAAATGTTGTCGCGACATTCTCAATATGATGGGCCTCATCAAAAACAACGCCCTCGTATCGCGGCAATACCTCACCGAAACCAGCCTGACGCAGTGCCAGATCAGAAAAGAAAAGATGATGATTCACCACAAGCAACGAGGCTGCCCCCGCTCTCTTTCGTACCTGATTAACAAAACATCCAGAACCTTCCGGGCAATCTCCCCCGAGGCATTGATTTGAATGTGAAGAAATCTTGTACCAGAATGACGATCGGTCAGGCAACCACTCAAGTTCAGCTCTGTCCCCTGTTTGGGTTTCATTGAGCCACTGTTCAACTCGTTCACAATAGGAATCATCGAGCAAACTCATTTGCGCTGCTGAACGATATTGATACCAACGATACAGGCACAAATAATTCTGTCGTCCCTTAATGCAAAGTGCTGAAATATCCCTTCCGATAACTTTTTCAACCAGCGGTACTTCTTTGTTCATAATCTGGTCCTGCAGGTTTAAAGTAGCTGTTGATATTACAGCACGTTTACCAGACAGAACAATTGGAGCAATGTACGCCAGAGTTTTACCTATTCCGGTTTCAGCTTCAACGATAAGCAGGCGTGATTCAGCCTGCAAAGAGATAGCCCCGCTATCTCTTTCAATAATATCTGATACAGCCTCGGACATTTTACGCTGTTCGTCTCGAGGTTCAAATGTATCAAGGCATCGCGAAAGCGGCCCATCAGGTGAAAAAAAAGATGACATTTGTTAATTGGAGTCTGAGAGGTACCCTGCAGAAAAAATTTTAATTCAGGAAGATATTTCAAAAAATGTTAACAGAGTATACAATAGAAATGCTGACACGAGTATACGAATTTACCACTTTTTACCCTCATCATCACCACCTGACACTACGCCTCAGGATCTTCACGAAGAAATGGTGTAAGAAGAGAGAAAATGTGAATCCATTATAATAATACGTCGCCGCGCTCTTTATTGTCTTTCCGCCTACAGAACTCAAGGGCAGGTTTATGGTCGAACTTCTCAGTGCCTCTGATACGCAGTCATCCTTAACCGCAGCTCAGTTGCTTGACAAGGGTGAGGCGGTTGTTATCGTTGATGATTCCCAAGAGGTAGTCCTGCTTCTCAATCGATATCTGGAAAACCAGGGCTTTACAGTGTTTCAAGCTGGAAGCGCTGCCGAATTGTATACTCTTCTTGATACCAGTCGTATCGCTCTGGTCCTTCTTGATATCGGTCTTCCTGATAAAGATGGCACCGAAATATTGAAGGATATTGTACAGAGATTCCCAGATCTCGGGATCATAATGGTAACGGGCTCCACAGACCTCACCCTCGCTCTTGATTGCCTGCGTCAGGGAGCTGACGACTACCTCACCAAACCGGTCAGTATCAAACAGTTCAACCATATCATCAAATCTACTCTTAAAAAAAGAAGGCTTGCGATTGACAATCGTCATTTCCAGCGTGAGCTTGAGGCAAACAGCTACCGCACCCAGTTTCTACACCGGTTGAACCTCAAAATGAATACTGTTTATTTGAGCACCGTTGAGTTGAAAGGGATATTGCAGGCTATCCTCGTTGGTATCACCTCTGAAGAAGGACTCAAATTTAATCGTGCATTTTTGGCCTTGTACAATGAAGAAACCCAGATGCTTGAAGGCAGGCTTGCAATAGGCCCGGCCAGTCGGGAAGATGCAGGCCGTGTCTGGGATTCTATTAAACAGAAGGATCTACACCTGCATGATATCATCAGTAACGTGCAGTCCTCCGAGTCTGCAGGGGATGTGGCAATAAATAAAGTAGCATTACAACTGAAAGCAGACTTATCTCATCATGATAACGTGCTCATCGCTGCAGGGAATAGTCGTCAGAGTATCATCGTCAGCCATGGTCGAGCTAACAGCTATGAAGTCCCTGAAAATTTACTTCAAATTCTTGACTACGACTCTTTTGTCGTTGTTCCGCTATATTCCCCGAGCAAATCTCTTGGGGTAATAATCGTCGATAATTTTGTTACTGGTAAATCCATTACACATGATGACATTAACGCCTTGGAAATATTTGCGAGTCAGGCCAGCCTTGCAATTGAACATAGTCATCTTTATGAAGAGATGCGGCAAAAAATAACCGAGCTTGAACTGGTAACCGATGAGCTCGACAGGAGCAAAAACCTGCTTGTAGCCTCAGAAAGATATTCAGCGGTCGGCCACATGTCTGCTCAGCTTGTACACGTTATACGAAACCCAATTACCTCAATCGGCGGCACTGCCAGATTACTCGCCAAAAAAACCGATGATGAGTATATCGCAAATTTTCTCAATATCATTACCCGTGAAGCAGCTAAAATCGAATCGACATTAGAAGATCTTTTCAGTTTTGTTGAAGACAGAGAGCTCAACATTGCTCCGCATTCCCTTTATCCTCTTATCCGCCGCAGTGTTATGATCTTTTACACCACTATGAAAAACAGTAAGATCAATTACACTCTCGACTTACCTGGCGAAAGCCCTACACTGATGATTGACGGCACTAAGATGCGGCAGGTGTTTCTTCATCTGGTAAAAAATGCCATCGAAGCAATGACAGCCGGAGGACACTTGTCAGTCCTTTGTCGCAATGAATCTGAGTCAACGTTGATATGCATTACAGACAGTGGTTCCGGTATCACTGACTCAAATTTACATCAGGTTACAGATCCATTCTTCACCACCAAGACATATGGCACCGGAATGGGCTTGACGCTCGTCGAGAAAATCACTGCTATGCATAGAGGATCTTTTTCACTTGAACATCAAAAAGGAGGTGGAATGGTTGCCTGTGTTCGGCTTCCGCATTCTCTTTCAACTGCGCAAAGCTGAGATAACGACAGCCGTCAGCAACAGCATCAAAGCTATAGCGAGAGTATGGTGCTGAGCCTTAAGAAACGCATTCAGCATTTCAGGCTGAAATACCTGCAATGTCTGACCTGCTGTAAATTTTGAGTAAAAGAATGTAAATCCTGCTCCTGCCAGAGCAGTACCGGTCAACATTCCGAAATTACGAGCAGTTGCCAGAATACCTGAGGTTATTCCAGCATACTTTTCATCGACTTGGGAAAGAACAGAAGCACTATTCGGGGAAAGAAAAATGGATTGTCCTGCACCCAACAAAGTCAATCGCCATGCTACTGAAGTGAAAGATGTACTGTGATCGAGTTGCATCAAGAGTAACAGCGCAAAAGTGCTCAATGCTAGTCCAAATGTAGAGATAATTCTGGCACTCCCCGTCCGATCAAAAAGCCAACCGGCACAAGGTGCCATTACCACCAGACTCACCGGTAATGCCATCATAACCAACCCGATTCTGTCAACAGGATATTGTAGCACGTAATCAAGATAAAAGGGCAGTGTTATTAGTACAATGAATAAAGCTGCAAACGCAAGAGCCGCTGTTGAAGCTCCAACCCAGTAATAGCGTTTCTTCACCTCAATTATCGGCAGTATTGGCGCCTTGGATCTTTGTTCCACACGATAAAATAGCACAAGCAAAATAAACACAACAGCTACCCATGCAAGAATTCCCATTGTACTTGTAACTATTCCATTCAGCATTACAGCATATGCACCAACAAGAAGAATCCAGAGACATCCTCCCGTCCAGTCAAACATTGCTTTCTTCTTTTCTTCTAGTTTTGCCAATCCCGGTAATAGATACAGCAGACTTAAAGCTAAGATCGCAACTCCAGGAACAACCGAAACCAGAAATATAGATCGCCAGCCAAGATGCGAAAGAATATATCCACTTACAACCGGCCCAATCATAAGACCGCAGGATGTGGCAATACCAACTAAACCCAGTGTTCTTCCAAGATGTTCACTTGGGCTGGTAATTTTTAATAATGCCGGACCTGACGACATCATCATTGAAGCGCCAAGTGCCTGAAAACAACGTGCAAGTATTAAATCGTTCAAACTCACCGACGCACTACAGGCAAGGGCACCTATCAAAAAGAAAACCATTCCCAACACATATACTCTGCCCTTACCAAATCGATCTGCAATCTTGCCCCAAAACACCAGCGATACTGTTATCACCATTAAATATACTAGAACAACGAGCTTTACTTCATTCAGACTGACAACGAAATATCGCATGATCTCAGGCAATGCGACATTGACCATACTGCTGTCCAGTGTGGAGAGGAATACACCGCTCGCCACCAGGAAGAAGAATAGCCAGCGGCTCTTATGTAATTCTTTTACCATGGAATTTATAATCAATGTGGAGAAAAGACTCTTTACTGCGGGTACTTTGTGATAGGATCTCTACAAAGAAAAAGGCGGATTCCCGAGTAGGGAATCCGCCTTATCAAGACACTAAACTAATTTAGGAAATCAAATTAGAAAGAAATCTCAAGAGAAAGACCTGCACCGAAAGCGTTGTCTTCATCGCCATCGATATCAAGGTATCCGATAACACCGTTAAGGGATGCGCCATCGGTAACTGCGTAGGAAGCGGTTGCACCGATATCAAATGCATCAACATCGTCGCCAGCTTCAACATCGATGTTTACGTATGTTACCTGAGCACCAAGGGTAAGCATCTCAGAAACTTTCATGCTAGGTGCAACAGAAAGGAACATGGAATCGCCCTTCTCTGCGAAGTTATAACCGGTTGCAATCTGGCTGTAGTCATTCAACATGATGAACGGACCGAAGTCAGCAGCGTCCATCTCGAATCCGTCAACAGTGAATCCTGCCATGGTAAGCAACTCTACAGAACCGAGAGGCAGGGTAGCTGAAGCATAACCACCGAAACCATCGTCGTCACCGCTAGCATCTTCTTCGTAAGAAAGTTCAGCTGCAAGAGCAGTAGAACCAACAGCACCAGCAACGTTTACGGTACCAGCAAATCCGTCCTCATCTGCAATTTCGTCATCAGTATAAACACCAGCAGCAGTCATAGCCCAGCCACCGTTGAATTTCTGATTGAGAACGAGACCATACATTACTGCATCGTCATCATTAACATCATCGCTATTCTCATCTACGATATCATAGAATGCCAATACGCCGGTGCTGTCTGTTTTGTACTTAAACTGAACTGCGTCAGAACGACCATCCAAGAAGAACCAAGGAGTAATGTCACGTGGCATAAGACCACCTTCAACGGTAACTGCTCCAAAAGGAACACCAATGTATGCATAATCGGTGTAGAAGTTGGAACCCTCACCTTTAGCGCGGGTATTGTCTGTACCGTCCCAGGTTCCTTCTGCAAGACGAACGCGGGTTTTCACATATGCTCCACCTTTGGTGTCTGCTTCAATTTTGAAACGTACACGAGAGTTCCAAAGGGTGCTGCTGTCAGAAGCCTGGTCATTTGCAAACTCTGCGTTGTCATAATCGCTCTGGAAGTAATAACGGGCACGAGCATCTCCACTGAACTTGAACTCAGCCATAGCGGTAGAAGCCATGGTACCGACCAACATAAGACCTGCTGCGGCTACTAATACTTTTTTCATCTTTTATCTCCTTAAGAACTGATATTCCCCGTTGAAGGGGTTCAATTACTTCCTCACCAGAGCTCCTAATCCCCAATGAAGATTTTTTAACTTCGTCAAAACTATATGTGATATTTATCCTTACCGGCAGAACATGTCAAGATTTTTTTACTGCGGGTAAAGTTTTTTATACCCATTTCGTCTGTGCAACGGTACCCCCCGGTAAATCACTTTAACCAGCAGATCATTTGGATGATGCTGCGCCGATATTAAAATCATATTTCAGCACTTTACTCTCAGACCCCATTGAGAAGCCAAGCAATTGCTTGTCGGGTATCTGCGAGATGTATAACGCGTTTGCAGATGCTTTATTACTGAAGCCGTCTGGGAGAGCTTCATAATAATAATCTGTTATGTATCCCTCTACTTTATTGGTTTTCCATACATCCTGCATCACATCACCCTGCCATTTGAGACAAACGACAGTTCCACCATCGTATTCACGGAGATTACTGAATAATTTTGGTGTGGTCCTGAAATTATTGGCAACTAATATTTCCTGTCCACCGTCGTTGTCCAGATCAGCGACAAGTAAACGAGTCGGTATATAAACCATCTGACGATCAGACGTTGCACTACTATTTCCAAACATCTGAACTGCTGAGTTTACTGCGCTTTGCGGAGGACCAAAGAAATTTCTGCTGCCACCATAGTCTTTTTCGCTTACCCAAATCAGGCTGTTGCTGCCATCATATACAAGCAGTTTCTCACGTCGATCGATAGCTACAATTTCCTGAACCCCATTTCCATCAAGATCTGCCCAGACAAAATCGAATAGTCCGATGTTCTTCGGCAGACCAAGTGTCACATCTGGCTCAACGGATTTGAAATTACTGAGAACTCGTAGCTTTACTATACTTGTTGCGACATACCCTGCTGACGATTCTGTACTACCCCTCTGACCGGCAAGGAACCAGCCATCGCCCGATTTCTCAATCGGTCTGATATACCAGTCTATACCTTTCAGGAGCGGCTGCAACCCTCCTGATTTATCCCAAATCAGGATTGCCGAAGACACACGTATGCCCTGATTCGCACTCACATATATTTCAGAGATGCCATCTTTATTCAGATCAGCAAGATTTACAGCGTGAATTTTAAAACTCTTGGCAAAGTGATACGTAGCAATTTTGCGAAAAATGGTGTCCTCGAATCGGTATATTTCGATACCGGTTCTGGAAGCCACAACAACCTCACGAGTACCATCATTATCGAGGTCTCCGCTAGCCATAGAAACTATCGTTAAAGGCAGGTCTGAACTCCTGCGAACGCCAAGAGATTCAACCTCCATTCCACCATCCGCAACAATAGAACCTCCATAGATCCCTTTCTTGAACATTTTTTCAGGATGTTCAGTACCGAATCCGGAGAGTTCTGTCCCTTCCCCCTGCTTTTTGACAGATGCACTAAGCGCAGTATTTTCTACACCAAATCCTCTGGATACTATATCCTCAACAATTTCCTCAACCGAGGGTATAATATGGCTTTCACTTATAGCAAGTGAGGTAAATTCCCCAGGAAGGTTCGTCGCTTTTTTGCCGGAGAGGTTTACCTGAATTTTGAGCCCGGTCTGTAAAGAATACAAAGCACCGGATATAACATAATCCGTATTATATTTAGCAAAGAAGGAGGCCACTTCAGCTGGCTGAGAATCTGCATCAGCTAACATTTTCAATCCTTCCGCACCTCCGGAATAATCTACAACGACAACACCTTGCTTTGCCGCCAGTCGGCTGGCAACCATAGCTCTAATACTGTCGGTAAGATATGAGAAATTCCCGCTTGATGTTCCGTCAAAAGGAAGCACCATTACTCGCGAGACCTCAGTATCTACTTCAGCTTTCACGACCCCAGTCCCTGTAATCATCATAAAAAAGACAAAGACAGCTGTAAAACTTCTCAACATAATTTCTCCTATATATAGTTGGTACCAGATCGTTAACACGTGTTTCAAGCTTGTTCCAAGCAGTACCTATAGCTCACTTTCCTGGCTGTAGCAAGCTTCGTATTAGGTCCCTGAACTTGCATTTTTTCTATAAACTTATAGCTTCATCCGGATTTGGGAGACACCTCAGGTAAAATATTTTATCACTATCTCAGCAAAAAGAGGCTTGACTTTTCATCTACGAAAGTTCAATATGAAACTTAAGTATAATTTTTTGTACCGATAAAATTTCAGCAGGATTTTGCTGGTTAATATCGAAATTCCTGCTCATGTGGTAAAAATGATGAAAACGATATTATTTTGCATAAGCATTTTTATAATGCTGGTTTCAGCTTCAGGGGTATTTGCCCAGGAACTCGAAACGCATAGCGTTTACAAAGTCACAACATACAACCTCGGTGCGTTACTCGAAGACAAAAACAACCCCAACCTGAGCCTGCGTAACTATGAGCCATTACTTATTACCAGTACCAAGGCTGATATATTAAACAACAGAGCGGTCGTTTCACAGCATCCCAACACAACGCCAACACCAAACGCAACGCGTGGATTTGCAATTTCTGCAGAGTATAGTGCATCCCCGCAAATAGCAGTACAAGGTATATTCGGCGTGACCAAAAATAATAGTTGGGAGACACAGAACCTTGACCAGAACGCAAGCTGGGAGGCCAATCTCGGTTTAGTCTATCGTTTCCTCGACAATCTGAGCTACGAAATACATTTCGGTTACATGGAAACCGGTAGCTTGTTAAGTGAGCGCAGCAGTTACAGTGATGTTGAGTCCATTATCATGGTCAGTAATAAGCTGACGATGAGCTTTTAGCAACCATCGTTTGTGATATACAAAGCCCCTCACCCGATCAGGGTAAGGGGCTTTTTTTGTTTCATTTTTTCGGGAATACAATCGTAAAACAGATTCTCTTAGCTATACTACCTGCACATGACACTCACCGCCTCGACCAGAGTGAACCAGTCGAATACACGTCGGGGATTCATAGAATGTTGTGATGATAACGTTTTATTGCTTTCTCTTTGTTTTTTCAATTAACGTGGTATTTTTATGAGCACCTCATCAACATACAATATCTTAATGTATTCCCATGACACTTATGGTCTGGGACATATCCGTCGCTCAATGGCTATAGCCAACCACCTACGAGATGAAAACACCAATGTTCTTATTCTCACCGGCTCACCGATAGTCGGCCGGTTCCCGTTCCCTGAACAAGTCGACTTTGTCCGGATCCCTGGCATGATCAAGAAAACAAATGACGACTATCAATCGCTGTCTATCAGGATTGAACAGGAACAGGCACTCAGCATTCGTACCAATATTATCCTTGCAACAGCCCAGACATTTAAACCGAATCTCTTTATTGTCGATAAGGAACCCCACGGACTCAAGCGTGAAGTACTCCCCACACTTGAGTGGATGAAAAATGAAAGTCCGGAAACAACCGCCATTCTCGGTCTGCGTGATATTCTCGATGATTCTGAAGTTATAAGAAAAGACTGGCAGGACAAGGGCGTTTATCAGTCACTTTCTAGTCTCTATGACCAGATCTGGGTCTATGGCAATCAGGATATTTATGATCCTATCAAACAGTATAATATACCCGCCAAAGTTCAACAGAATGTCAAATTTACCGGATATATACCACGCAAGCACATTCCTAAAAGCAGCCGAAACAGAATACGCAGACAATATCGCATACTTGAAGATGATATTTTTGTGCTTGTTACCACTGGCGGGGGCGGCGATGGATGTGAGGTTCTTGACCACTATCTGGCCATGCATGAGTATTACCCAACATCATTACCACTGAAAACAGTCATGATCACCGGCCCGTTTATGCCTAAAAGCCAACGTACCGAAATCCAGCAACGCGCCAAACGGCACGGAATAAAAACAATACCTTTTCACCCGAAACTCGAAGAACTGATGAATGCAGCCGATTTGGTCATTTCAATGGGTGGATACAACACAATCTGTGAAATCCTCACCCATAAGACTCCCGCTCTTATTATCCCTCGAGAAACCCCTCGTCGTGAACAACTCATTCGAGCCACCTGCTTAAAGGAAAGAGGCTTACTTGATTTCATCCCATGGACTGAGGTTTCATCGCAACTCCTGCGGGAAAAGATATTTTCTATCATCAGGGATCGAAAAGAGTATCTCAAAGCAATGTGCAAATTCAAGCTCTCCGGCCTGGACACTATGCTCTCTGAACTTCAGAAGCTCAGAAACTAATAGCACATCGTACATCTGATTCAGATAAATGGACATTTTACAACTATCACTCACATCATTTTAAAATCACCATGCCAGAACAGAGCAAATCAACTATTGCATATATTCTTAAAGGTTATCCCCGAATTTCTGAAACTTTTATCTCAAACGAGATTCTACTGCTTGAAAAGTTGGGGTTCACCCTCCGCCTCTTTTCCATGCGCCACCCCAGAGAAAGTTTCACGCATGCCTCTGTTCAACAGATTAAAGCCAAGGTCAATTATCTGCCAAGTGACCTTCTTCTGGATCTACCCCGTCTGCTGGTACCTAATATCTTTTTGGCTTCCCGCTTCCCTTCACGCTATCGTAAAGCCCTTTCACTTGCGGCTTCACGCTATCAGCGTACCGGTAAGATCGCGACCTTAAAACACATGTTGCAGGCAGGATATATGACCAATCACTTTCTTTCTAAAGAACCTGAGATTTGTCATCTTCACGGTCACTTCGCTCATTCGCCAACCTCAGTCACGATGTTCGCCTCACTTTTATCCGGTCTACCTTTCAGTTTTACAGCTCATGCCAAGGATATTTACACATCAAACCCTTTACAGCTGAAAGAAAAAATAGATGAAGCAAACTTTGTCGTAACCTGCACCAGACATAATGTCGAATATCTCAGGAGTATAGCTCAGGACTCCAGGACCCCAATCCATTGCATTTATCACGGGATTGATCTGGATCTTTTCAATCATCCACAAGAAAAACCGACACCTGCAGAACCATACCGACTGTTCACAGTCGCACGTATGACTGAGAAAAAAGGATTACCGACACTCTACAAGGCTCTCTCTATACTGAAAAAGAAAGGTCTACGCTTTCAGCATGCTCTCATTGGTGACGGTGATGATCGGGACAAGATTATCGAACTTATTCATAGCCTCGATCTCGATAGTGAATGTTCATGGCTGGGCACCAAAACCCATGAGGAAGTACTCGCCCAGTTCAAACAAAGTGATTTGTTTGTGCTGGCTTGTGAAATCGCCAAGAGTGGAGACAGGGACGGCATCCCTAATGTTCTTGTTGAAAGTCTGGCAATGGGTGTCCCTGCCCTTTCAACAACAGTTTCTGCTATCCCGGAAATCCTTGAGCATGAAAGAACCGGGATTACCGTGCCCCCGTCCGACCCTCAGGCTATGGCTGAAGGAATGATTACCCTGCTGCAGAATCAACAGCTAAGAAAACACATCATCTCAGAAGGAAAAGCATGGGTCGCAGAACAGTTTGACAATAAAAAATGGCTGGTCCATCTGGCTGATCTGTTCAAGGCCGAATCGCATATATGCATACATAAATGAGGAGTCCAGGATGACCACCCCTATCACTGAACACAGTACTTTCACTTACGGTCTGCTTCGGCATGGCGAAACCGTCTGGAACCGTGAAAAACGTGTGCAGGGACACAGGAACTCTCCTCTGACACCTTTAGGGAAAAAGCAGATTCAGATCTGGGCTGATTACCTTACGTGCCAGGGCTGGCAGAAAATTATCTGCAGCGATCTCGGCAGAGTCCAGGAAACTGTTGCAATTATCAATTCTGTTTTGCAACTTCCTGTAACAGAAGACTCACGTCTGCGTGAACAGAACTGGGGCGAATGGGAAGGACTGAAGGTTGATGAAGTCTATCGTAATTACGCCGGAGTGCTTGAAACTCAGGTTAAGGCTGGCTGGGACTTTCGGCCTCCCGGTGGAGAGAGCAGAAATGAAATCCGTAACCGGGTTTTCGCTGCACTTGCATCTCATAGACAGAAGTCTCACCATAAAAAGACACTAATTGTCTGTCATCTTGGGGTTATCAAGTGTCTTATTTATGCAGTCGCCGACCGGAGTTTTTTGCCGGATGAACCTTCAATTGTAAAAAAAGGGTGCATCCACGAAATCCACTACTCTGCCGCAACCTACCGACTCGGTAACCTCAACATTACCCCGGACAGTGTAAAAAAGTGAAAATAGCTTACTATTGCCAGCATGTACTTGGCATCGGACATTTTCACAGAAGCCTTGAAATCTGCCTGGCTCTCGCTGATTTTCATCAGGTCACACTCATTGTCGGTGGCCCGGACGTTGAACCTGTGCCTGAATGTATCGAACTTTTCAGGTTACCCGGGCTCCAGATGGACGCAGAGTTTAAAAACCTCCGCCCATGCAACCCTGGCAGTTCCCTTGATGAAGTCAAAGTAACGCGCCAGCATCAGCTCTATTCATTTTTCGAACAGTTCAGGCCTGATGCTTTTCTAGTCGAACTTTATCCATTCGGACGTAAAGCCTTTCGTTTTGAACTGGACCCGGTTCTAGTCGCCATCCGTGACGGAGTACTCCCACCCTGCAAATGCTATGTGAGCTTACGGGACATTTTGGTTGAACGAGTAACTGATCGCGATACATTTGAGGATCGAGCCTTAAAAACGCTCAATCGATATTTTGACGGCCTTCTCGTCCATTCGGATGAGGACATCATCACCCTAGATGAGACTTTCAGCCGTTATAATGAAATAACGGTACCTATAGCTTATACTGGGTTTGTCACCCGCAATGTCTCCTGCGGCAAAAGAAAAGAGATGCGGGATACCTTAAAACTCGAAGCCACCGAGAAGTTAATCGTAGCCAGTATCGGCGGCGGTAATGTCGGTGTTGATCTCCTTAAAGCTGTGGTTGATGCTTTCGGGCTTGTGCAGGACGCAGGCAATTTTCGCCTGCAACTGTTTTCCGGCCCATACTGCCGTGACGAGGATTTTTGGCAGATCCAGAACAGCCTGCCGGCAAACGCTTCACTTGAACGTTTTTCTGACAGATTTCCTGACTGGCTTGCCTCAGCTGACCTTTCAATATCCATGGCCGGCTATAATACCTGCATGAATATAATCCAGGCCGGTATCCCTGCTCTTGTCTTCCCTTTTGCCCAAAACAGGGAACAGGAATTTCGAGCCAGACGATTGAAGAAAAAAGCCTCTATAAGAATTCTTACGCAACACGAATTACACAAAGAGCATCTTGCTTCTGCCATCCTTGAGATGTCTAGCCTGGATAGATATCCTGTATCAATCAACCTGCATGGTGCTGATACAACCCGACATCAGGTAGAAACCTGGAATTCAACCCTTTCAATTTAAAAACCGTATGCGATATTTACCAACCAGCCTCTACGCACAGGCCTTTCCCGAGCTATCCGAAAGGCTTCATATGAGTATTCAGCAAGGATGTCAGAACGCCGACAGTTCCAAACCAATCGAACTGTTTTTCAGGGCAGATGATATAGGTGTACCCTCCAAAATATTTGCGAAACTTGTTTCTCTGTTTCAGCGCCACCAGCTTCCACTCTGTCTCGCAGTTGTGCCATCATGGCTCAGCAAACAACGATACATTGAACTCCGTTCAATCACCGGCGTAGATGACACCCTCTGGTGTTGGCACCAACACGGTCGATTGCATAAAAACTTTGAACCTGATGGAAAAAAGCAGGAATTTGGTCCTGCCCGTGACTTTGCGACCTTGAAACAGCATATTTTGCAAGGGAAAAACCGGCTCGAATTGCTCCTGGGTGAATCTTTTCAACCATTTTTTACCCCTCCCTGGAACCGCTGCAGCCACGAGGCTGCTCTTGCACTCAAAGAACTCCAATTCCACGGCATTTCACGCAGTCGGAACGCACGACCTGATTTTACCGGTATTCTCCCTGATATTCAGGTCAATGTCGATCTCCATACCAGAAAAGAGCCCGCCCCCGCTACCAGCTTAAATAATCTGCTCATAGAACTTGAGATGAGCCTTGCTTCCGGCCGTTGTGGTATAATGATTCATCACCAGAGGATGAACGCACATGCCTTTGCCCTGCTTGATCTGCTGATGGGGCATCTCGTGCAGCGTCCTGAAGTTACACCACGGCTATTCGGTGATATGGTATAGTCACTTTTCACATAATCACGTTATAAGAATCTTTACTATTAACAGTATTGACAAGCAGAACAGCTAAACTTAAGTTTTGTCTATTATTTTGGACAAAATGAAATTCCTCCAGCTGCATAAATTCACACCCCTTATCGTATGCCAGGAGGCACCAGTTATACAATCTTCATCATCCAGGTGAGCTGTAATGAGACGTCTCGTTGCATTACCAATGCGCAAGTCGCTGCAGATGGCTTTTCAGTCCATCAAAGTACGTTTCTTCCGTTCGCTCATTACCACTATGAGTCTCGTCCTGGCTGTTGCTTTCCTCTGCTACATCCAGGTGGGTAATGATCTTGCCCAGTCTTTGCTTTCTTCTGGAAACCCTGCACTTGAACAGAATCTTATAGAAGCAGGCTACGATCTTAATCCCGGTGATTCCACCATCGGCTCTTCCCCAAAACAACGATGGATAGTTTTTCTTTCACTCCTGGTGTGTGTTGTCGGTATTGTTAACGCCCAACTCATGTCGGTTACTGAGCGATTCCGGGAAATCGGCACACTGAAATGCCTCGGAGCCCTTGATCGTTACATTGTGCGATTATTTATTTTTGAAGCTCTCATGCAGGGGCTCGCCGGTTCGCTTGCTGGAATGCTGATTGGCATAGTGACGGCAACTTTCACTTCCGCACTTCGTTTCGGCCTCGTCATGTTCTCAGTATACCCTTGGTCCGAAGTACTTATATCCGCGGTTGCTGCAACTTTTACCGGCACGATTTTAAGTCTTCTCGGTGTCCTTTACCCCGCCCTGCTGGCCGCCAGGATGCAACCTGTCGAGGCTATGCGGGTCGAACAGTAAGTATATAATAAACGCCGGTGGCTACATGCTGTCGGCCCTCTTTCAGCAGTATTTTAACAGGCACCTATTATGGCAGAAAAGCATATTGTTCGTGTTTCCGGAGTAACTAAAGATTTTGACCTTGGCAAAATTGTGGTCAACGTTCTTAAAGGGATAGACCTGGAAATTGAAACCGGCAAGTACATTTCAATAATGGGCCCCTCAGGATCAGGAAAATCTACTCTTTTCAATATGATAGGCGGGCTTGACAAGCCAACTAGCGGCAAGGTTTTCATTGATGAAGTCGATATCGCTCAACTCGATGCCTACGAACTTGCCTGGCTCAGATGCCGTAAAATTGGCTATATCTTTCAAACTTTCAACCTTATCCCGGTCATGACAGCTCTGGAAAATGTCACCATTCCGATGACCTTTGGAGGCGTATCTAACGATGACGCCCTTGAACGTGGCATGGAACTCCTCAAACTTGTAGGTCTGGAGGGACGGCACGCCCATCGCCCGTCAGAGCTTTCAGGAGGCCAGCAGCAACGTGTAGCTGTAGCTCGGGCACTGGCCAACAATCCTGCAATCATTCTGGCTGATGAGCCGACAGGAAATCTGGACCTCAAAACCGGCGAAGATATCATACGTCTGCTCAAGGAACTCAGCACAAACTACAAAGCAACGGTGATCTCGGCCACCCATGATTACAAGATGCTGAATGTATCTGACCAGGTTGTCTGGATACGGGATGGCCGGGTTGATAAAATTCAGGAGCGATCTGAGTTGCAAATCAAAACGGGTGGCCTTGAAAGCTCAGAACAATGATGCAACTATCGTAGTTTCTCGATTAAAGGTTATGCAAATGAAGCGCTACTTCCGCCATACATACTTTCTGCTATTAACAGTATTGGTATGCCTGCACCATGGGACCAGTACCGGGGCGACTGACGGAACTATGCTTCACAACAGTATCCGGACACTTGCCGGGCATGTCAGCCGACACACCGGATCTGATGGATACGAACAGGCTGCTTCATATGTTGAGGAACAATTTGCAAATCTCGGCCTCCAGGCAAACATTCATAGTTTCAGTGTTCCTGTGCGCAAGGTTACCTCAGCCACACTTACCATAAACGGCACAACCCATGCTCTCCAACCTTTTCTGTATAATGCCATCACTCCTGGCGCCACCAACGGAGTTCTAACCGGCCCCCTTTTTTATGTCGAATCAGGTAACCTGGAACATCTCGATGGCAAAGAGATTAGTGGTGCAATTATTCTCATGGAGTTTGACTCCGGCCGTAACTGGCAGCGACTTGCCAGTCTTGGTGCAAAAGCACTGATATATCTTGATCGGGCAACCAGCCGTTCTAATACATTTTTCAGGGAAAAGCAGGAACTCTCACCGGTTCAGTTCCCCTGTTTCTGGATGGACGAGGCGCACAGCATAGAAATATTTGGGAAGATTATATCAACAGGTGACAGCCCTCTGGCAGTCAATGCTGCTGTTTTTGCAGATGTGCAGTGGCAAAACAGCCCATCCCGTAATATTTACGCAGTTGTACCCGGGGCAGATGCTGAACTGAAAGATGAACTCCTTGTGATTGAGGCTTTTTTTGATTCAGAGCAATATGTTGCCGGAAACGGACCTGGTGCCGATGAAGCGGTTTCCATCGCCACCCTGTTGAGTATTGCGGAACAACTTGTTGCTGCCCCCCCTCAAAGATCAGTGATGCTCATAGCCTCAAGTGGCCATGCCCAGACGCTTGCCGGCATGCGCGAGCTGATGTGGAGTATCAACGCGCGGTCGCAGGAACTTCGTAAACTCCGGCGCGAACTTCAGAATACAATCAAAGAGACCAAAACACATATCAGTACTCTCTCTGGTCTTGTTTTTCCTCTCACTGAAAACCATGAACGAGACGCGCGCATTGCCACAGTAATCGACCAGCATCTCAAATTCAGAATTGACACAATATCCCGTGAGCTTATGCAGCTTCGGCTCGCCAGTGGTAAAGATGAGTTCACCGAACGGATTGGTGCCGCAGCAGCACAACGATTTGCTCTCAGGCGACTCGGCTGGGCTGAAAATTATCACACCCTTCCCCCCGTTGAATCTGAATTGTTGCAGCAACTACTCCCTGAAGCGCTCCAGGAACAAACGTTACGGTTAGAAGAGCTTCAGCAACAATTTGCTGAGGTGAAAAGTGCCAATACATTCAGGCAGACAGTCAAAGATTTCGAAGTTGCGGCAATTATCAGTCTGCATCTCTCAAGTCATGGTGACGGGATCGGAGGCTTTCACCGTGGCTGGCTCTACAACCTCAAAGCCTCAATAAACCGTACAGGTATTTACTCGACCCTTGCCGAAGTCCTGGCAGCGGCAGCCAGCGATTCAAGCAGCAAAACTGAATACAAGGATACCCTCAGACCAAGCCGCATGCACAGCTGGGATTCCTGGTTCCTGGATAAGCCGCAACTTGGTGGCGAAGTGAGTTCTCTTGCCGGTTACATGGGAATCAGCCTGGTTACTACCGGTGACAGCCGTGCGCTTTGGGGTACTCCCTGGGACAGGATCGACGCTGTTGACGTGGATAATGCCAAAGAACAGGCGCAACTTACCACCGACCTTATTTATGCACTTGCTTCGGCACCAACCCTCAATTCCGGCAAGTTCCCCCGTGACGGGCTGGCCTCGGCAACCGCCCGCACCAACCTGCTCTTACAAGGAGATCTCTTCGCCAACTATCCTGCCGCAGGAGCAACCATCCTTGCTTATCAGGGGTTAAATCAATTCCACGCACTGGTCGATCGCAGAGGTAATTTTCAAATTCGTGGCATTGCAGATAAAAAAAATGTTCTGGATAAACTGATAATTGAAGGTTACAAGTTTGCTCCATTAACCGGGGAAACAATCTGGGCAATCGATAAAAAGGAAACAGGTAAGGACAATTATCGTCTGAAAATGCTCAGAAGTTCCATGAAAACTGATCTTGTGATGTTCAACTGTCGGGAAACAACCGTTTTCGACCTGCTTGAACCACGCAGTTTCGAGTACATGACCAAACTGCAGCTCTATGACGGACGTCGTGACGCACCTCCCCAGCATTACTGGTACAGCCGGATAGATACAAAAAAATCGAATATATCATCTGTCTACATGGAACCCGGTGCTCTTTTGAAAATGACTCTTTCAGATACTGTACTGACCAGAAAAATGCTGCTTACCAACGGCTCGCAGGAAAACCCGATGGGCAAGGGATATTCGGTGAACCGCAACCCCGCCATTTACAACACTGTTTTCCACGCCGCCCAGGATGCTTGGTTCTTGCTGACTCCACGAATAGATAATCTCGAATCACACGGCATATTTGATGAAAAAATTAACGACCTGACCCGACAGGGCCTGGAAGCTCTTAATGAAAGCAAAGAAGCCTTCAGTGATCTTCACTACAGCACTGGTCGCGAAGCGGCAGCAAAAGCTCTTGCTCTCGCTTCACGGGTATACGTTCAGGTTGAAAAAACACAAAAAGACGTTCTTTTCGGCGTCCTTTTCTATATAGCTCTCTTTATCCCTTTCGCCTTCTGCATGGAGCGCTTTCTCTTCAACTTTGCAACGATTTATAAACGGATACTGGGTTTTACCCTTATTCTCACCATCCTCATTGCTATAATCTATCAGGTTCACCCTGCTTTTCAACTTACCTACAGTCCGATGGTGGTGATCCTTGCGTTTTTCATTATCGGCCTGTCTCTCATGGTCACCCTGATAATTTTTTTCCGCTTTGAGGAAGAAATGGCATTGCTGCAGCGTCGCGCTTCACATAAACGTCCTGATGAAATCAGCCGCTGGAAAGCGTTTGTTGCTGCCTTCTTTCTTGGTGTATCCAATCTGCGGCGACGGAAACTGCGCACGATTCTTACCTGCAGTACTCTTATTATCCTCACGTTTACCATAATGAGCTTCACTACCATAAAATCCAACAGACAGCAAAACCGTCTATTATTTCAACCAAATGCTCCATACCACGGACTCCTCCTCAAAAAGTTGAACTGGCAAAGTCTGCCCCCTCAGGCGACTGACATCCTTATCAACTCAATGCAATCTCTTGAACGACCTGCTGCGCGCGTCTGGCTTGAATCTGAAGATCCGTCTCAAACAATCAACGCACCGGTAGCAAGCAGCACCGATAAAGCCACCCTGCAGGGTCTTATCGGCCTGAGCCCCAATGAACCTTATGTAACCGGGCTCGACAGCATACTTACTTCCGGCAGATGGTTTAACGAGAATGACTACCAGGCAATCATTCTCGAGACAAATATGGCAGCAAGGCTCGGGGTTCAGGCTAACGACCGTGGAACACTACAACTCTGGGGCGAAAACTACACACTTGTCGGAACCTTTGACGCCGACAAACTTGATCAGATGCTCGATCTTGACGGTGAACCCCTAACCCCTGTAACCTTTCCGGAAGAAGCTGGAAGCGAAGTCAGCGAGGTTGAACAGGAAGCATTGGAAGCAGGCGAGGATATCCGTTCATTTCAAAGTCGATATCGCCACATCCCCGCATCTCAGGTGGCTATTGTACCTGCCAATACCCTGCTTGCTGCCGGTGGCAATTTAAAAAACATTGCTGTACGCCCGCATAACACTACTCAATTACAGGATATTGCGTCCAATCTTACAGACAGGTTCAGCCTGGTTATCTTTGCGGGAGAAGAATCCGGCGTCTGGCTCTACAATATCAGCGACACCCTCAATTACAGTGGTGTACCGAATATCATTATCCCCCTGCTTATTTCTATACTGATCGTACTCAACACCATGATCAGTTCGGTATATGAACGAAAAGGAGAGATCGCAGTATATACTTCTGTAGGACTTGCACCATCACATGTTGCATTTCTCTTTGTTGCCGAAGCAATGGCACTTGCGGTAATTTCAGTTGTTCTCGGTTATGTAATCGCTCAGGTAAGTGCTGCATTTTTATCAACAACTTCACTCTGGGATGGCATAACAGTTAATTACTCGTCCATGGCCGGGGTCGCTGCAATGCTACTGGTGATTCTGGTGGTATTGATCTCGGTGATATATCCTGCCCGGGTTGCTGCAAGAATTGCTATTCCTGATGTAAACCGTACATTCACGCTCCCAAAACCCGTTAACGACTCGATCAGTGTGCGCCTGCCCTTTTTGATGAAATATGAGGAGCATGAAAGTATTGGCGGTTTCATCTATGAGTACTTTATGGGCCATCAGGATATTTCACACGGTGTTTTTTCAACCGGCCCGGTAGATGTTATTTTCAGCTGCTCAACAGTTGATGAAATCGCCAACCTCCTGCGCAATGCCACAAGCACAGATGACCTGCATTGCCTCCACCTGCGAGCCAACGTCTGGCTCGCCCCCTTTGATTTCGGCATAATGCAGACCGTCGACGTGCAGTTCTGTCCTGCCGAGGAAGGAAAAAACTATCTTTCAATCAAAGCTACTCTGAATAGAAAATCCGGTGAAGCCGGAATATGGCACAGGATCAACACGGTGTTCCTCCATGATCTTCGTAAACAACTCCTGGTGTGGCGCTCTCTTGATAATGAAACGCATCGCAATCTGGCCAGCGCATTCAGAGCTGTCACTACAGCGAAAAGCATTTCTCCGGAGGCTTTTTAGATGACAGCATACAGCGAACATACTACTCGCCCTGCTATCCGCCTCCGTGCGGTCCTGATTGGTATCCTGCTGGCTGTCGGCATATGTATTCTGACGCCTTTCAATAATATCTACCTGCAAGCAACTCCACTTGGCGGGGGCCATTTCCCACTCGCTCCATTTTTTATATTTCTACTGTTGGCGCTGTTTGTCTCTATTGCCACCTGGCTGTTTCCCCGGCATCGTCTCCTCAACGGGCTCGAGTTACTCATTATCTGGATCGAGATGGTTATCGGTTCCGGTATCGCCTACACCGGGCTCGCCAGAACGTTCTTAGTGAACCTCACCGCACCTGTCCATTACGCAACAATGAACAACCGTTGGGACGAGACACTGCAGCCACTGCTCCCACCAGCTCTCAGCCCGACAGATCCCCAGGCAATTGAACAACTCTATACCGGTCTGTCCGGCGGTCGAAGCATGGATTGGCTTGAAGTCTTTGTGCAGATTCCCTGGTCCGCCTGGCTGCAGCCACTGCTTCTCTGGGGAATCTTTATCCTGCTCGGATATATGGTTATGATGTTTCTGGTGAACATTATCTCACGACAGTGGATACATAACGAAAGAATGAATTTTCCTCTCTTGAAAGTTCCACAGATGATCAGCAAGGCTGCTGACAAGGGAGAAACTGCAGCTTTTTTCATGAACAGATTTCTGCTTGTCGGGCTTTCCATTCCGGTCTTTCTTCATCTGGTTAACGGCCTGAATCTCTACTATCCGTCCATCCCCTCTATTCCGACCCTCCTGCTTGCCGGGCCATATGTTGCTGAAAGCGGTCTGTTGGTCGGTTTTGAAAAGCTCAAGCTCTATCTCTACCCCGCCTTTATCGGCTTCGCCTTTCTTACCTCACGCCAGATTTCTTTTTCATTCTGGTTCTTCTTCTTTCTTGGCGGCCTTCTATATGGCATCCTCAATACGATGGGCTATTCCATTCCGGCCGCCGAACTCGGTATCACCTTCGGCCCCACTCTCACGCGCCCTGAAGAAATGCAGATGATAGGAGCTTATGGTGTCTTTTTCCTTTTTCTCATCTGGCTGGCCAGACAACATCTTCTCACGGTCTGCAAACAATCGTTATTTATTATACCGGCTTCTGAGAGCCGCTCAGAGTGGTTTGATGTGCGTGTTTCTTTCTGGGGAGCAGTTTTGGGGATTATTGCCATTATCTGCTGGTATGTCTGGCTTGGCATGGAGACGCTCACCGCAATACTGCTGGTTGGCGCATTTTTTATGATCATGCTGGTAGCTACACGCATCATCTGCCAGGGAGGTCTTGCCTACTTCACTCTGACAGCCGCTCCTATGGACGGTCTGATCGCACTTTTCGGCACCAAGATGTTCAGTGGCACTGCAGGAGTGCTTGCCGGTATGAGTCAAAAAACATTGTTTGTGGATTTACGTGAATCACTCATGCCGTCACTTGTGCACAGCAGACGAATCCATCAGAACAAACAACCTGCCGTATTGCTCTTTATCAGTCTGGCAATGACAGTATTGCTCGCAACAATAGCCTCAGTCGTTGCAATGATGGTGCTCTGCTATCGTTTCGGTATTCGTGAGCTACAGCTGGAGTGGGCCAACCGGACAACACTCGCCGTTTTTGAAAATGTTAACAGGCTGATCGCAGCCCCTATAGAATCAGGTGCCTGGGTCTTTGTCTTTGCTCTCGCCGGGGCTGTTTTTATGCTAATACTGGTTGTCTGCTACCACCGGTTCTACTGGTGGCCCATTCACCCTCTTGGTTACCTCACCGCCTATAGTTCGGCGATGCGTATTCTCTGGCTGAGCTTTTTCATCGGCTGGGCCTGTAATGCACTCTGCATGCGTTATGGTGGTATTCACTTGTTCAGGAAACTGCAGTATTTTTTTATCGGTCTTATTATCGGTGACTTTCTCATGGGAGGAGGATGGGCCATTGTCGGGCTCTTCACCGGCACAAGTTATCAGGTTCTGCCCAACTGACCCGTCGAAGTACAGACGCCGAAAAGCAGAAACCGGGAGTGCAACTACAACACATTTATGTATGACGACAAGGAATTAAAAGAATATCGGGATCTCCTTCCGGCACCAACTCACTTCGAAGAGGGGTTTGACTGGAAAACCATTATCGGGGCCATTTTCATCGGCTTCCTGATGATGCCGGGTTCTATGTATCTGCAACTGGTGATCGGCCAGGGGATTGGTCCGGCCGCCAGGTGGGTGACCATTATTCTTTTTGCCGAAATTGCCAAACGGGCCCACTCCGAGCTAAGGCAGCAGGAGATTTTTCTACTCTACTATATGGCCGGCGCAGCACTCGCTTCACCCTTTTCCGGCCTGCTCTGGAACCAGTATCTTGTGCAATCGGATGCTGCACGCATGCTTGGAGTCACAGAATTCATTCCCTCCTGGGTTGCGCCAGGCCCCGATTCTGACTCAATGCTTGAGCGCACCTTTTTTCATCGGGACTGGATGATTCCCATCCTATTGCTGGTTGGCTCTCAAATTATCCAGCGTATAGATCATTTCGGCCTTGGTTATGCCCTCTACCGGATAACCTCCGATGTCGAGAAACTGCCCTTCCCTATGGCCCCGGTCGGTGCACTCGGTACCATGGCTCTGGCCGAGTCAAATGAAGAAAAAGGAAAAAGCTGGAAATGGAGGGTATTTTCCATTGGCGGGGTAATCGGTCTGGCCTTCGGCAGTATCTACGTTCTGCTGCCAATAGTCTCAGGTCTAATTTTTACTGAACAGATCCGCCTCATCCCCATACCTTGGATTGAACTCACCAGTCATACAGAAGAACTTCTGCCTGCGGTCGCCACCGGCCTGCAACTTGATCTTGGCCTGGTTTTTGTTGGTATGGTTCTGCCTTTCTGGGCAGTAATCGGAGGTCTCATTGGTCTCATAATCACCATTATTCTGAACCCACTGCTCTACTCCTGGGGCATTCTCACCCGCTGGCATCCGGGTATGGCGACGGTTGACACGGTTTTTGCCAATAACTTTGATTTTTATATGAGCTTTGGTATTGGGCTCGGCCTTGCCATTGGAGCAATCGGCGTCTGGTCGGTGGTTCGATCATTTACCTCAAGTAAGGAAAACCGCGGCACATTACATGATCTTTTTCACCCGCCTCCCGGACGGGGTGATTTCAATTTCTGGATATCCATTGCCATCTATGTATTCTCAACTCTCGTCTATGTTGGACTCTGTGTATGGCTTGTTCCCTCATTTCCCTGGATATTCTTTCTTGCTTACGGCTTTATCTATACGCCAATTATAAGTTATATCACAGCCCGCATGGAAGGTATTGCAGGGCAGTTTGTCAGCTTGCCGCTGGTTCGTGAGGCGAGTTTCATCGCCGGAGCACGCTTCTTCGGCTATCAGGGTATCGAGATCTGGTATGCCCCGATACCGATCCATAATTACGGTGAGGCAACGGTGCAGTTCCGGCAAATAGAACTTACCGGCACCTCGCTTCGCGGTATCATCAAGGCTGAATTTCTGGTCTTCCCGATTGTTATGATAGCCAGCCTTCTCTTTTCCCAGTTTATCTGGCGCTTAGCACCGATACCCTCGGCGAATTATCCCTTTGCCCAGGAACTCTGGCACCTTCAGGCTCTAAACACGCTGCTAATGCAGACCTCAACTCTTGAGGGTAACTCAATGTTTTATCAGGCCCTTAGCGGATCTACCGTGCTTTCTGGTCTTGGTTTCGGTCTGCTCATGTATTGCGTGCTCAGCCTTTTCGGCCTGCCTGTACTGCTCATCTACGGGGTCGTGCGTGGGCTCGGTCAATCAACACCACATGGTTTGGTCCTTGAGGTTGCCGGCGCACTTCTGGGCAGGTATTTTTTCTTTAAGAAGTTCGGACCGATGTGGAGGCAGTATGCCCCGGTCCTTCTTGCCGGTTTTTCCTGCGGTATGGGCCTTTCCGGCATGTTTGCCATGGGTTTTGCCCTTATAATGAAATCACTCGGCTATATGGCATATTAACGCATGAAAGATTCTGATCCGGTTTCTGTCACAAAACGTTCTCTCTTTTTCTGGATTACCCACCGGCTCCGTGGACTTCAGCTGTTTCTTCTATTGATAATTGTCCTCAGCCTCTTTTTCAGGGTTTTTCCGCTCGAGATGCAGCGCAAGATTATTAATGAAGCTATCAGTTTAAAAAACGTCGAGCTGCTCTTCCTCTATTGCGGCCTCTATATGGGCGCTGTAATTATTGCCGGCCTGATGAAATATCTTATCAACTGTCTGCAGGCATTTATCGGCCAGCGAATTCTCATTGAACTCAGACAGGAACTCTATAATCATATACTGCAACTTCCTCTACAGTTCTTTCATAAGACTCAGACAGGGACAATTATATCTGCACTCACCGCAGAACTTACCGCCATTGGTACATTTCTTGGCGGAGCGCTCGCCATTCCTGTAACTTCACTACTCACTTTTCTGGTTTTTGCCGGTTATATGATCTATCTCAACCCATTTCTTGGCTTGATCAGTATGACTGTTTATCCTTTCGAACTCATACTCGTACCGATATTGCAACGCAGGTACAACACCGTCAACCGGACACGTGTGACAACCACTAGAGCCATGGCTAATCTTGTAAATGAGGCAGCCTCCGGGATCCATGAAGTCCAGAGTAATGCCAGCTATTCTCTTGAGCAAAGTAAACTCGACCGTCTTATTCACCGTCTGTACGATATCATGAGGTCGCTGACAATTCTCAAATACGGCATCAAGTTCAGCAACAACCTGTTCCAGAGTCTCGGACCTTTCCTGCTCTTTCTCATTGGCGGATATCTTGCAATCAACGGTGAATTTACCATTGGAGCTCTGGTAGCCTTTCTTTCAGCGTATGAAAAAGTCTACGATCCATGGAAAGAGATCATCGAATATTATCAAGATTATCAGGATGCCCTTGTTCGCTACCGGCAGATTATGGAGTCGTTTGACCTCAATCCCGAATATCTCCTTACAGCACCCGACAGAGCACCTTTACATCTCACAGGCGAAATAGAAGCCAGGGACCTCGGTTACACTCTGGAAGGCGGGGTACGTTTACTGGAAGATGTTTCCTTTCTACTTCCTGCTGGTAAACACCTGGCACTAGTCGGTTTTTCTGGCTCCGGAAAATCCACACTCAGCCTGCTTCTCGGCCAGCTCTACAGTCATACGAGCGGCCTGCTGACCATTGATAATCACGATATCAACAAACTCACAAAACAGGATATTTCCAAAAATGTGGGTTTCGTTTCACAACATCCCTTTATTTTCACAGGTTCTGTCAGAGATAATTTGCTCTATTCATGTAATGCCCTGCATCTTGCAGGCAATCTGAACAACCTGCCAGGGAGCAGAGAGCTCATTGAGATGGTAAACGAGGTTGGACTCGCTGAGGATGTCATTCGCTGGGGCTTAAGGACCATCATTCCACCGAAGCAGGCATATCCTCTTGTTGATAAGTTCCTGCGTATGCGTGAGATTGTTTTAAGCGATTTGCAACGTCAGTTTGCTCATGTCGTCGAATTTTACGACTCAAGAAAATTTCTGGAATTTTCTAACATAGGCGTGAATATTATCTTCAGTAGTTATCCTGGAACCCCCCATATAGATAAACTTCTACAAAGCCAGCCATTTATGGTTTTTATCCGTACTCATGGCTTCGAGTCAAAACTTATTACTCTGGGGCATGCGATCGCCACAACTACCGTGGATCTTCTTGGTAATTTCAAAAATGATGATTTCTTCTTCCAGGGAAGCCCCATGGAACCGGAAGAACTGAATGACTATATTACAATATTGAAAAAAGCTGAGAAAACAGGAGTTGAAAATCTCAAAGAGAACGCTAAAGAGCGCTTACTCGCGCTGGCTTTACTCTTTACCCCGGGTAAACACAAAATCTATACAATTGATACGCAGCTGAAAAAATATATTGTTGATCTTCGTCAGAAATTTCTACAAAATGTACTTGGAATAGATCTGGATCAATGTCGAAACGGTGTGCTGCAACGCACTATTTATGACATGGCGCAGGTATCACCCGAACAACATAATGTTTTCTTCACACCATTTTGCACAAGTCAATATCTCTACGCCCACTCACTGCTTGACAACATCATCTTTGGTACTGTAATTGAAAAAGATGTTGTGCAATCGACCCTAGGCCCTCTCGCCTTGCAACAGTTTGAGCAACAGGGATTGCTCGACGAAGTATTCGAAATCGGACTCGATTTTCATGTGGGCAGCAAGGGTGACAAACTTTCGGGGGGCCAGAAACAGAAGATTGCCATTGCCAGAACATTACTCAAAAAATCACCTTTGCTTATTCTTGATGAAGCTACGGCAAGTCTCGATAACAGCTCTCAGGCTAAAATCCAGAGGTACATCGATACACATCTACGAAACAAGACGACAGTGGTCGCAGTAGTCCATCGTCTTGACATGATCTCAGGGTATGACCATATTTTAGTAATGAGAGCTGGGAAGGTCGTGGAGTCGGGCAAATATACTGAACTTATAGAACATAAAGGTATTTTGTATGAGCTCATCAACGGCAGCTGAAAATAGCTGCAGAATATCAAAAGACTTTGATATCCTTCGTCAGACAGAGCTTTTCTCTTCTGCACCTGCTGAAATTATCAAGCTTTTTGCTTATCTCGCAAAGCACCGTATATACCAGCCGGGTGAAACAATTCTAACTCAGGGAGAAAATGCTGACAATTGCTATCTGATACTTCGGGGCGAGGTTAACGTTTCAACTCTTCATAAAGGACATGATATAGTTGTTCAGAAAATACAGGCAGGAAATTTCTTCGGAGAACTCGCTCTGCTTGCCAGTTTTGAATGGTTTTTTAGCGCGACAGCGCGTACAGAGGCAGAAATCCTGATCACCGACCGGGAGAGTTTTCAAAAGGTCTTAGATAAGTATCCAGAGAAACGACAAAAAATAACTGAAAAAATAATTCAGTTACGGATATCACGATTCGAAAATCAAACATCCTATTTGCTGGATCGTCTCATCGAATCAGGATATGTTTCGAAAACCAATACAGATCCACTCATCATCTGATAGACAACTGAAGACCAACCCCAACATCCGGGTTCATTATGCGATCAGCTATACAATCGACTTTACTGCTTATTCTGTTCTTCACCATCACGTTTTTCCAACCCGGCCCTATCGTTGCTGCACAAAATACTCCCCATGAAGTCGGCGGCTTCACTCTTGGTTCCGACGTTAATGACTACCCTGATATGATGGATACTAATTTCCTCAAGGAAATGGTGGTAACTGACTGGCGTGGTTTCCGAAAAGGTGTCATCAGCTATGGGACATGCAAATATGAGAATAAAATTCTCAGAATCCGTATGAAATACGAAGATTCCAGTAAAAAATATTTCCATGAACTCCTCAAGGAATATAAAAAACTCTACGGTGCACCACACGAATGGAAAGGTGATTCATTCGGCATTCTGCATATCTGGAAATGGTATTTCACAGACAGCGAAAACCATGCAGTAAGCCTGACACTGCAACACAACCTGCGAAATCCAAACGAAAATATTGGCAATATGGTCAAACTTTCGTACCCTGATATGATAGAGGATGAACGGCTCTGTTTCAATCAGATGTGTGAGGAAATGAAAAGTACAAAGGATAAAAAACACCTCGAAGAGCTGAAAAAACCCGACTTGCGTTACCTTATCCCTCGCTGATTTGATGCTTCAACAACAGAAATCTGACAAGGTCTGCCATATAAGCTGGAATGGTCTTCAGTGCGCTCTTCCTCGTTCCTGGGAAGTGATTGTCTCCGGCCCGTGTCACCTGCTGATTGAGCATGATTTTCATCCGGTAATGGAGCTTCGCTGGGAGCAGGCAGGCGACAATATCAACACAGATATCTTCGAAATAATCAGGCGCAGTTTTGCAAAAACTACCGATACGGTTATAACAAAAGTTGTTTTGCCGAAAGAATTTTCACCCCTGACACAACAGTATACGCTTATACCTGTCTCCTGGGAACCGGGTAACAGACTGAACGGCCTCCTCTGGCAATGTTCGTTGTGTGGTACAGTTATATTCTGCAATATCGCAGCACATCCGAATATCTCATGGGCTCAGTTGGAACCTGTACTCAACTCCATCTGCTGCCATTCTGAAAGCGATGAAGCCGCCTTCTGGTCTATTCAGGATTTTCAACTTCACATTCCCCGTTCTTTCAGCTTTTCTGATTATACTTTTGCAGCAGGTCTCAGTCGGCTTGCTTTCCACGGTGACGACCTTGATCTGCAATTATGCAGACTCGCCCCTGCCGCAGAACGGTTGAGTGGAAATTCGCTCTCTCAGTTACTAAGCACTCTTCAAGGCGATTTAGTAAATGAAGAGATCCTCACCAATACCGCCACACTGCATGAACGCAAAAATGCGCCACACACTGCTCATCAGTTGCTCACTCGACTGCGTCGTCGTAATCCATTCTGCTGGGGAAGAATATGGCATAATGAAAAAGCCAATCGAATTCTGGCCGTTACTGCGGAAAGTAAACGTCCCATAGATCTCAAGACCGTCCACTCAATATCTTCCCGCTATGAAATTGTTTAAATCTCAAAAGCAGCGACCGTCAATCGGCAGAACTGAGGCTCTCGCCTGCATTCCTGCAATTTCTCCCGCTGTATCATGGCAGGTGGTCGATACGGGTGATGTTCATATAGAGTATCCGCTAGCTATTAAACCGCTACTGCGCTCAATATTTAACAGATTCAACACTGGCAATCAGGAGAAACTGACACGAAAACTTCAGCTGGACAATATGGGAAGTATAGTCTGGCAAAATATAGACGGAGAGAAAAGCGTGAAAGACCTCATCAGAGACTTTGCTGCAGTCTCAACCGTCACCAATCAAGAAGCAGAACTCTCGGTTACGACATTTTTACGCGAACTCGGCAAACGGGGCTTGATAGTTCTACGATAACAAGGCTGCTCTCCGGCAAGGCATATCATTGTTACCCTTTAACCGCACCCAACTGTTTTGCCAGCATCTGCAAATCAAACCACGTCGCTTTTTTCATCTCTGGATTCTGCAGCAGATACGTCGGGTGATATGTAGCAATAAGAGGTATTCGCTGTTCATCTTTGGTTGCGTAAACATGCAATCGCCCCCGCAGTCGTGACAACGGTTCTCGCCTGTTCAACAAGGTACGGGTTGCGATCATGCCCATTGAGAGTATAACCTCAGGCCGCAGAAGAGCAATCTGCCGGTGCAGATAAACGAGGCATGCGTGTACATGTTCTGCCTTTGGCTGGAGAGAATCAGGAATTCCACATTTGATAACGTTAGAAACGAATACCTGCTCCCGGGGCATCTGTATTGCATCAACCATCTTACCAAGCATCCTGTCCTGCTCAATCCCGAACACACATCCGGAAGGCAGTTGTTTCCCCTGAGGCACAGCAAGCCAGTCCCCGATAATAAGCAACCTCACTTTTTCCCCACCACGACCAGCAACCGGTACCACCCTCCTTTCTGCAAGATTGCACCGTGTACAGCTCTCCACCTCTGAAACAATATCATATAGAGTAGTTGTAACGGATTTCGTAGCAGAGGCAGGCTTATCCATCCTCACCTGCACAGGGCGTTCGGCGTAGACCCTCGTTGTCTCAAGCTTTTGTTTTTCTGCCAGAATATCCTGCTGCTGCCCAGAACTCCCGGCATATTCGCGGATTCGACACCTGGATAACGAATTAAGGTCTTCTCCTGATGGGTACCCATCTATTCCGGATAGGCGGTGGTAGGTGAGAATCGACTTCAGATCTCGAAGTATGTTAACGGCTTCTGGATTCATCTATTGTATTGTCATCGCAAAGTTACAGATTTGGACGCTTGTCACACCCGGAGACCACGTTATAACATAGTGCGCCTATTTCTTCCATGCCTGTAATAATCTCTCAATTCTCCGATTTACTACCCTGTGGTACTAACGTGTTTTTTTGCCAAAACTACCACAAAAAGAGAAGCATTTTTTTTGAGCATATGCTAACGTAGTATGACACGATGTGGTTGTAGATGTCGCGTCTGCTCATTCGAATTTGTTGTTCCGATTCCATCGGGCAGGCACATTCTTTAACAGCACTGCAAGGACGATGACATGGACAAGCTCGAATTCAGGAAATCCAGAAAAAAACTCAGTAAAACACAGAAACAGCTCTCAGAACTTCTAGGAATGTCGCTCAAAACAATCCACAGTTATGAGCAGGGTTGGCGTACCATTCCGACACACATTGAACGCCAACTCTATTTTCTCCTGATCCATCAGCGTGGACGCAATAAAACCCTTACACCATGCTGGGAAAAAAAGGCCTGCGATGTTAAGGAACAATGTCCTGCATGGGAATTTCAGGCGGGACATCTCTGCTGGTTTCTCTGCGGCACACTGTGTGAATGTACTCAGGATACAACGAATAAGGATAAGCTCAATATATGTCGTTCGTGCGATATTTTCACATCCTTACTTGAATAATTCGAACAGCTCTCAGCCTCGATTTTCAGCGTAACATCGGTATTGGGGTGTTATTGTGTATTTGGTGTTGCAACCTATTAAAGCAATACATATAATAGCAGTGCCTGGGATAATGACGTCCCGGGCATAAACTCATATAGACTATCCCCCAATAGTTCTCAGGAGAGCGAAGTATGCCGATGTACGAATTCATATGCCAGGATTGCAATACGGTATTCGAAACGATTGTAAAATCAGCCGAAGCAATCGACAGTGTGAAATGTAAAAATTGTCAGAGCAACAACATTAAAAAAACAGTATCTGCAGGTATTTTTAGAACGACGACAGGTACGCCAGTCCCTGCTGCCGGCTGTTCATCTAAATCAGGCTTTCGCTGAGGATGAGATAACGGTTCCGTGAGAACCGTATTTATTCCTTAGATGAGTCAGACTTGGAAAAATCATAAACACGTTCATGCGGCTTAAGCAGTCCGTAATCTCTTCGTGCTACTTCTTCAAGATATACCGCATCGTTCTGCAGTTTATCAATTTCCTCTTCAAGACTCGTATTCTGCCGAGACAGCTCTATCGTCTCGGCACTCATCTTTTTCAACTCTCCCTTTTCACGCAGCAGTGACAACACTCCACTGCCGGGGTTGAAAAGGAGCCAGGCCAGCCCTAACAGGACTATCACTGCACCGGCACGTGCGAGAAGACTCTGCTGAAGTGGTGACAGTCTTTGAGTTGGATTCTTTTTCATATCAACCTGTTTCTTGGACTTAAATGGATATTATTGCACCTTCCACATGTCTTGTGAGCAGTTGTCTTATGGGATTCTGCACCCGCTACGACGCCAAAATAAAAGGGAATAAAACCTGCATATCTTATCTTGCTGGTAGTAAATGGATCCCTATATGTCCAGAACAATTCGGAGGACTTTCCACACCCCGTTCAAAAGCAATGCTGACAGGAGGCAATGGCCATGACGTACTTACTGGGCAGGCGCAGGTTATTACTGTTGAAGGAACTGACGTTACAGAAAATTATATCCGTGGAGCCAGGCAGGTTCTGCAATTAGCTACAACACAAAACATCTCAACTGCAATCCTGAAATCAGGCTCACCGTCCTGCGCAGTTACCGGAAATATCGGCGTAACTGCTGCACTGCTGCTCTCCCATGGATTGCAGCTGCATGAGTACTGAGTAACATTCGTCTGCTTTAAAATAACAATCCCACCCCTATTTTATCCGCATGATCATCAGGATGATAATTCCTGCCTCATAGAGAAGATATAACGGTCCCCCCATGAGAAGCATATTCACAATATCAGGCGTCGGAGTGAGCAGTGCTGCAACAATTGCTATTAACAGGATAGCATAACGCCTGTTTTTCTCGAAGAACCTTCGCGGAAAAACTCCGACCTTTGCCATAAAAACCATAAAGATAGGTAACTCGAAAATCGCCCCGAAAGCCAGGATAAAGAGCGTCACAAAATTTACAAACCGGCTAACAGAAATCACAGGTTTAAGTTCTTCGGACCCAAAACCCAGCAGGAATTTAATACCTAGAGGCAATGTCACAAAATAACAGAACATAGTACCGGCATAAAAAAGCAAACAGGTAAAGAAAACAAAGAAAAACAGGGATTTGCCACTTACCTTGAACGGTTTCCCCATAGCTCTCCATAGCACAGTCAGCATCCACGGCATCAGCACAAAAAGGGCTCCGAACAGTGACATTTTCACATGAGCCAGAAACGGACCGGCTACAGAAAAGAAATACAATTTTTCAGCCAGGTGCTCCTGAACATATTGCAGCATCTGAGGAGAAAGGAAGAAAATGACGAGCGTCACCACGAAAAGTGACAATCCCAGACTGCGGATTGACTTACGAAGTTCAGCCAGAAATACGATAAGAGAAGTATGAGCAGCCATCGAGCATTACAAAAGAGTGTTGAGATGAGCGAATCGAGAGGAGGTAAAGCCGTGCTGAAAAGCATGCATTCTTCCCGTATTTATTGGATGGCAGGATAGCAGAACCGGTACCTAATTGCAATTTGATTGAGGTTGCGTTCGTCTATCAGCCATGATAAACATGAAGTACTTACCATACGTTATTTGCATACAACACGTACATATACAAACCACAAATTCTGAATATATAAGAGATATCATGCTAGAACTTCGATTTATTCGCGAAAATATAGATCTTGTTAAAGAGAAAACTGCCCGACGCGGCATGGACACAGCCATTCTTGACACTTTTATCGAAATCGACCTGCGCCGCCTTAAAATCCTTGGCGAAGTTGAGAATTTAAAAAATCAACGCAATATCGCTTCTAAAGAAATCGCCAGACTCAAGCAGGGCTCTGCAGATGATAAAGCTCAGGCTGAACCGATGATTTTAGAAATGCGCGATATCGGCCAGACCATTAAAGATCTCGATACCGAACTTACAGATATTCAGGAGAATTTGCAGCAAATCGTGATGGCTATCCCCAATCTTTGTGACGACAGTGTACCTGTCGGCAATGATGACAGTGATAATATTGAAATTAGAACGTGGGGAGAAAAACCACAGTATACATTTACCCCGAAGCCACATTGGGAAGTGGGTGAAGATCTTAAAATTCTCGATTTTGAACGTGCCGCCAAACTTTCCGGTTCAAGATTCGCTCTGCTTACCGGCTTTGCATCAAGACTCTCACGGGCACTGACCAACTTCATGCTCGATCTTCATACTCAGAAGCATGGATATACTGAAGTACTGCCACCATTTATGGTCAACACTCCGACCATGACAGCAACAGGCCAGTTGCCCAAATTTGCTGATGACTTGTTCAAGATAGAAGGCTGGGATCTCTACCTGATCCCCACTGCAGAGGTTCCGGTTACCAATATTCATCGCGACGAGACCATAGAAGAAAAGGATCTCCCGCTCAACTACACCGCCTATACTCCATGTTTTAGATCAGAAGCAGGTTCTCACGGCAGAGATACACGCGGTCTTATTCGTCAGCACCAGTTTGAAAAGGTCGAGCTGGTCAAATTCACCACTCCTGAAAAATCTATGGATGCTCTGGAGGAATTGCTCGGTGAAGCTGAGGAAGTGTTGCAACTTCTCGGCCTCCATTACCGTATTGTAAACCTCTGCTCAGGTGATCTCGGTTTCTCCTCCACAAAAACTTACGATATTGAAGTATGGTTACCGGGACAGCAGACCTACCGTGAGATCTCTTCATGCTCAAACTTTCTTGATTTTCAGGCCAGACGCGGTTCTATCAGGTATCGTCCCGATGGTCAGAAGAAAAGCAAGCTCGTGCATACCCTGAATGGCTCAGGTCTTGCTGTCGGCAGAACCCTGCTTGCCGTACTCGAGACATATCAGCAGAAAGACGGCACCGTTGCTATTCCTGAGGTACTTCAACCCTACTTCGAGAACCGGTTCCAGAAATAGTCACCAACAGGCAATGCCGGACAGCAGACGCTATGAGGTACCAGAGGAGATTTCATGAAGGCCACGTTTTCAGATCGTTATTTGCGAACAAAGATCGCCCTTCTCCTGCTGATCTTCATCTTATCAGCCATGCCGGCAGTCTCTGGTGCTCTGACTTCTGCCACCACCCCGTCCCAGGTACATACAATCAATGCATTCGTGGAGGGTGGATCTGTAGGGCGGCGAGCGAACCTGCTGCCCTTTGATAAAGCTGATACCAGCTCCATACATGAGCAAGCGGTTCTGAGTAACGAAATCGCCGGTCCCGGAGCGATTTTCGGTAAAATGCTCACCACTCTCAGTCGCAAATCAGACACTTCTGGAAATGAGGTGCGACAGCTTTTTGCTGGTATTCAACTTCTTTTTCCTGACCTTTACCGTATATTTCTTACCCTCTGACCATTTGGAACGTCCCGGGGGGCACTCGGAAATATTCTCTGGGTACTCTTTTTTCTCGTATCCGGTTTTCTCGTCGAACAGCTTTTTAAAAAACTGGTTGTCGAAAAGCTGTTTGCACAAGGTGCCAACGAACGTGTGTTTCCGATGCGTAATTTCGACAAACTCACAGCAACCCTTGTCACTGAACTCCCGAATTTTCTCGGGCTACTGCTGTTTTTTGGAAGTTCCTATCTTGCATATTTCTCATTTATCTGGACCGAATCAGCCTTTGTCCAACTGTTCTTTCTGGCTCTTCTTATCAGCATCAGCCTGATTCGTCTCATCAGGCTGTTTTCAAAGCTGCTGTTTTCACCTGACACCCTCTCTTTACGCATACTGCCACTGC
>JBFHGS010000014.1:0-42355 GCA_041582995.1 Desulfopila sp.
AAAAACTGGAGCATGCGCTGTGCCTTGGGAAGCAGAGAAAGTAGCAATTAAAAATGTATAATCGAGTTTGCTTTTACCTAATCAAACCCTATAGCTTTATAGCAACCTGATTGTATATGTGCGGCTGGATATATTATGAAAGGGGAGGGTTGAGAGGTGGCGTACTCTCTAAATATGTTCGCTGGTTTTATAGTATTACCAAAAAAAAACATATGAGTTTTGCTCCAGCCTTTTCTCTTGTTAGAATACTATGGCAAAATATATCTTCTTCATTTGTTATGTAAAAGGTTGAGATGAGGAAATATACTACCATAGATTTACCTTTGTATTTTCAATATGGATGTTTCACGTGAAACATCCATATTGCTACTCCCACTTATAATAGTTGTATTGATGATTATATACAAACTTCCAGCTTGAGAAGGTGAAGAGTAAAGAGTGGGTCGACATCTGCGACTGTATTTGTGGCAATACTGGTGACGAGGTTATAATGGTTTCCGATTACCCCTGAAACTCAGCCTGAACAAGTGAGGTGTTAGGAGTGAGGCGTCAACAGTATTGGTAACGAAGCGCTGAGTAACTCATTGTATCTGCTGCGATTTCGCATGGTTGATTATTGAAAGATTCTACACTCCTTACTCCTCACCCCTAACGCCTCACCATACAAGCTGAGCATTAGGGGTAATCAGATAATGGTTTACCCTGAAAAATCAACATTCGCCCTGAAAAGGCAATTTTACAGCAACTGAAATTGAATTTCTTAATAAATTTATGGCAGCCACTGTCGTTGTAATTATGTTCAAAGATTTGTCTGCGAAGTGTTTATCGCATAGGAGTGACCGGCAGTGGGGCGGTGATTATATGAGGTGAAAATACAGAGAAAAGGAATATTTACAAAAGAAATTTTCATCGATGATCACATCGACGTAGACATCTTTTAGAAATTTAGAACGTATGTATTTGAAAATAAATGAAATATAGGTGTTACAATTTAATAACACGTAAAATTGTATTTACTGTAATATTTACAGAGGGATACGTTCTTAATTTGACAAATTGAGGTAATAATGCATAACATTTAGGTATGTCTCGTGCGTGTAGTTGCCATTACTTATCAATGGAGGTTTCTAGATGAAAAAAAGTATCGTTATTTTATGTGCAGGTCTTGCGTTGTTGCTTTCTTCGTGTACTCAACAGTGGAATAAAGGGCAGTCTGGAGCAGCAATAGGAGCAGCTGGTGGAGCTATTGCAGGTCAAGCTATAGGTCATAACACAGAAGCTACTCTCATTGGAGCTCTTGTGGGAACTATGGTTGGATATATGATAGGTAATGAAATGGATAAGTATGATCGTGAACAGTTAAATCATGTTTATGAACGAGGAGTGTCCGGACAAACCTCGTCGTGGAGAAATCCAGATAGTGGTAACAGTTATAATGTCGTCCCGAGTCCTGCTACGAGTGGCTCTTCAGGACCTTGTCGAGATGCTCAGATTGAGGCTATGATTGGTGGTAAGCCGCAAATAACGCATGCTACTGCATGCAGAGATTATAATGGTCAATGGGTGCTTCAGTAATAAAAATATAAAAGATGTAGAAAAAGAGATGTATGCGTTATTTGCTGGTCTGAACAATAAGGCGTAGTCGAAAATTTACTTTTTGACCAAAGAGCAAAGCAGGTAAAAAAAAAGGCCGTTAGTTATATAAACTAACGGCCTTTCCTATATGGCGTCCCCAAGGGGATTCGAACCCCTGTTGCCGGCGTGAAAGGCCGGTGTCCTAGACCTGGCTAGACGATGAGGACATATTTTATGGTGGGTCGTGTTGGATTCGAACCAACGACTCTCTGATTAAAAGTCAGATACTCTACCGACTGAGTTAACGACCCGTCGATACCATAAAAAAGAGTAGTTTAAAATGCTTCCAGTTCTCAGCAAAAAAATAATAAAGGGAATTTAGTCGTTTTACTAAATTCCCTTTTTTATATGGCGTCCCCAAGGGGATTCGAACCCCTGTTGCCGGCGTGAAAGGCCGGTGTCCTGGACCTGACTAGACGATAGGGACGGAACGTTCATGGTGGGTCGTGTTGGATTCGAACCAACGACTCTCTGATTAAAAGTCAGATACTCTACCGACTGAGTTAACGACCCGCTGAGGCCCCGTTATTTACAAAACAACGAGTAGACTGTCAATAGAAAAAATAAAACATATAGAAGAATTTATCATTGGAAATAGATGAGGTCAAGTGAAAATCAATGGATTCACGTAATGTTAGAGCATTAAGCGCTCTCGATAACATCGGTAGATTATACGAGAAAAGATATCGTAAGCCGACTAGGAGTGCTATAGATTGGAGCGGAAAAAAAGAATTCATAGTATTCTTTTTCTTTTTGATCAGCCAAAGGCTCTTCCTGCCATACGGTCCGGTAGGGAGAGCGAGCTATAAAGGACCGCCCAAAGGTGTATAATGGGATTTTTAAACGGCTCAGCCAGTTTTGTCCGGTTTAGTGTGCATGGAGAGCTTCCTGAAAACCCTCTTGAGTATATTGCAGAAAGGGTAATGGCCTTTGCTTTTAGAGATATAGACGATACTTTTGATGAATATTCTATCGGTTGGGTTTCTGTTTTAAACATGTTTGATTCCCAGTTTCAGTTTGCCTCATACGCAGCGGGTGACTACATAACGCTCTCGCTTCGAATAGACGAACGGAAAGTTTCTCCGGCAATTTTGAAAAAATGTGTTCAGAAAGAAGAGGAACGGGTCAAATTAGAAAAGCAGATTCCCAAAATAGGTCGTTCACTCAAAGTTGAAATTAAGGAACGGATACATACTGAACTTTTGAGAAAAGCCATTCCAATTCCAGCTGTATATGATTTATGTTGGAGTTTGTCTGATTCCACACTTTTCTTTTTCTCGACGAACAAAAAGGCCCATGCTGTACTTGAAGACTTTTTTAACGATGCATTCGGTATGATGATACGTCAGCAGATTCCGTATGTGATTGGTGAAGAGCTTCTTGAAGCTGGAAGTGTGGATAGATTGGCGATGATTAACCCGGAAGTTTTTGTGTGATTACTTTCAGACAAAAGGTTTATAACCTTTTCTGAGGCATAATATGGATTTAGTAGATCTTATAGCGGAAAAGAGATTTGTGGGTCAGGAATTTTTGACCTGGCTCTGGTTTAAGAGTGAACAACGAGGGAATCTTATCTCTTTACCCGAACAGGGCGATGTGGTTGTCGTCTTTGAAAAGCATATGTTGCTTGAGTACGGTGAAGGAGAATCGAACGAGAAGTGTATTTGCAGTGGTCTGCAGACAGAGCTCCAGGAGGCACGAACGGGCCTTAAGATGGGTAAAAAGCTTGAACAGGCACGTCTGCAGATAATAAAAGGTGATTACGAGTATAATCTAACCCTTGCAGCGGCTCTGATGGAGTTCAGGAATGTTAAATTGCCAAAAACTGCAGGTACTGAGGAGGGTAGTTCCGGCAATGCTGAAGAGACAGAGGGTATGATCCTTGAAAGGATATTCCTTTTCGAAGAGCTTGTTCGTATAGTAAATGCGCTTTTACGCCGTTTTCTTGAGGTTCGTACCGGTGATAGCTGGCGTGAAGAGCTGGCGAAAATCCGTGAGTGGGTACATACTCCCGGACATGTTGCCGGGGAATAGGATAATTCAACAGACGTAGAGAAAATCTAAAATGGAATTTGAAACAGTTATAGGCCTTGAAATTCACGCGCAGCTGAAAACCGAGTCGAAAATATTCTGTGGTTGTTCCACACAGTTTGGAGCCCCTCCGAATACCAACACCTGTCCGGTTTGCCTTGGTATGCCGGGAGTTCTGCCGGTTTTGAACAAGAAGGTTGTTGAATATTCTATAAAAATGGGGTTAGCGACGCATTCAGAAATCAGGCGCTATAACCAGTTTGCCCGTAAAAATTATTTTTACCCGGATCTGCCAAAAGGCTATCAAACTTCTCAGTTTGATAAACCCATCGTCGAGCATGGTTCGGTGGAGATAGAGGTTGACGGGAAAAAAAAGACAATCGGAATCACACGCATGCATATGGAAGAGGATGCTGGCAAGTTGATTCATGATGATCACGAACCAAATTCCTACGTGGATCTGAACAGAACCGGTACGCCACTGCTTGAAATAGTATCAGAGCCGGATATGCGTTCCCCGGCAGAAGCATATGCCTATCTCAAAAAGATTCACGCCATTCTGCGTTATCTTGATATCTGTGATGGTAATATGCAGGAAGGAAGTTTTCGATGTGATGCTAATATTTCTCTTAGACCTGTAGGTCAGGAGAAACTTGGCACTCGCACGGAGCTGAAAAATATGAACTCGTTCAAAAACGTGCAGAGCGCGTTGGAGTATGAAGTTCGACGTCAGCGAGATCTGCTGCTGGATGGTGAAAAAGTTGTGCAGCAGACCCTTCTCTGGAATCCTGATACCAGTCGCACTGAATCAATGCGTGGCAAAGAAGATGCTCACGACTACAGATACTTTCCCTGTCCTGATCTTGTTCCGGTAGAGATAAGTGAGGCGTGGATTGAAGAAATTCGTACTACTCTGCCTGAACTTCCGGATGATCGTAAAGCACGTTTTATTGAGCAGTACGACTTGCCTGATTATGATGCGGTCATTCTTACTGCAGAGCGTGAACTTGCCGACTATTTTGAGGCAGCACTGAAGTCAGGGGCTACTGCCAAGAAGGTGTCAAACTGGATAATGACTGAACTGCTACGCGAGCTGAAAGGTGAATCTATTGAGTCGTGTAAGGTTCAACCTGTTCAGCTTGGGGCGTTGATAGGTATGATCGACAAGGGGACTATCAGCGGCAAAATAGCCAAAACTGTTTTCCTTGATATGATGGAAAGCGGAAAGGATGCTGAGCTCATCGTCGAAGAGAAAAATCTGGTCCAGGTTTCTGACGAGGGTGAGTTGATGGCTATTGTTGAAGAAATAGTTGCCGCTAACCAGTCTCAGGCTGAAGAGTATAGAAACGGTAAGACGAAGCTCATGGGCTATTTTGTCGGTCAGCTTATGCAGAAGACCAAGGGGAAAGCCAACCCAGCCCTGGCTAACGAGCTGTTTAATAAAGCGCTCAACGGTTAATCCGGAAAAGTATACGTGGATAAGTCTGAGTGGCAGGAAAAAGGTGCTGGCCATCGAGGTCGTTTGCGTGACAGATATCTGGAGCGCGGTCTCGATGGTTTTACTGATGCGGAAGTGCTGGAGTTGCTGCTATCTTTCGGTACTCCACGCTCAGATTGTAAGCAACCAGCTCGTGAATTGCTGCAACACTTTGGTTCTCTTGCTGCGGTCCTTGAAACATCCGTTGCCAGTCTGCAGGATGTTCATGGAGTAGGGCCAAAAAACAGTTTTGCCATCAGTTTCGTCCATGCTGTTGCGGGTAGATACTTGCAGCAGCGTCTGACGGGGAAGCGTTACCTGCATTCATCCCGGGATGTCCGTGACTACCTCGAGCATTCAATGCGTGGACTCAAACGCGAAGTCATGACCGTGATCTATCTGGATTCCTCCCACGCAATACTCTCGTCAGAGATAGTTGCCGAGGGAACATTAGGCGTGAATACCATATATCCTCGGGAACTGGTAATACGGGCAATCAATAATCATGCAGCAGCTATTATCATTGCCCATAATCACCCCTCAGGAGCACTGAAACCTTCCCCTCAGGATATAAGTCTGACCCGAAATCTTTACCTTATCTGCTCTTTATTGCAGATTCAGCTACTGGATCATTTTATTATAGGTGATGGTACATATAGTTTTGCAGATAAAGGAATGATCGAAACAATTTCAAGAGAATGTCTGACTGTAAGGGATTCACTTAACAACCGCTGATGGTATCTTCGCTGTATCTGCATATTCCGTTCTGCCACACCAAGTGTCATTATTGTTCATTTTCATCATGGCCAGGCTTGAGGCACATCCATAAACGCTATGTTGACGCGCTCACTAATGAGTTGCGGCAAATAGCCGCTTCGGGTGTTGAGGTAGCACCACTTGAAACGATATTTGTTGGCGGTGGAACACCGACACTACTTTCAGCAGATGATCTTGAATCTATTCTACTGCTTTGCCGGGAGCTTTTTCCTTTTGCGAATACTACTGAGATTTCAACAGAAGCAAACCCTGGAACCGTTGATGTTGCTAAACTTACTCAACTGAGAAAAGCAGGCTTTAATCGTGTATCCTTCGGGGTGCAATCCTTTGTTGCAGCAGAACTTCAGTCACTGGGGCGAGGCCATACAGTAGAAGAAGCTGTTGATGCTGTTGGTATGGCCAGAGTTGCCGGCTTTGACAATATCAGCCTTGATCTCATGTACGGCCTGCCTGACCAAACTCCTGTCAGTTGGTTAGTAAGCCTTGAGACAGCACTCAGTCTTCAGCCTGTGCATCTTTCCATGTACCAATTGACCATTGAAGAGGGGACCCCTTATGCCCGGAAACTGGATGAGGGCAGGATATGCATACCGGATGAAGATTCTATTCTGGAGATGGATGAACTCAATATACGGCTGTGCCGGAATGCCGATCTTGATCTCTATGAGATTTCTAATTTCGCCAAAGAAGGTTTCAGCTGCCGTCACAACATTAATTATTGGGAGAATAATGAATATCTGGCAGCTGGTTCGGGAGCTGTTAGTTGTATTCAGGGAAAGCGACAGAGAAGGTGTGATGATCCGCACGAGTACTGTGAAAAAATCGAAGGTGGAATCGATCACATCATAGAACGTGAGGAATTAGGCCTGGAAGAGTCGTTTAGAGAAACGGTCATCATGGGTCTTCGAATGACAGATGGCGTGGCTAGAGACCGTTTATTGTGCAGATATGGCATTGATATTGTCGACTACTATGGTTCGGTCCTGCAAAAACTCATAGAGGAACATCTGGTAGAACTCACCTCGACCCATCTCAGGGTGACACCGTCAGGGCGGTTGGTCTCCAATCATATCCTGTCTGAACTTGTATAGTGTGGATATTCCGAAGGGGTCAACGTTTCTCATTCCGCCTTTCGGGCCATTTCGAAAAAGGATTACGGGCAAGATTGGAGTTGTAGAAACGGGAATCGTCCGTAACTTCGCGACCTATCCAGGGTGGTAGTTCAAATTTCTGATCAGCATATTCAAGCTCGATCTCAGCAAAAATAAGCCCCTCATTCTCTCCGAGAAACTCATCAACTTCCCATATAAAACCAGCATATGGAATAGTGTGTCTTTTTTTCTCTACAACAGGTGAAACTGCAAGTTTTCGCAGCATTTCAAGACCGTCATGATACGGAATTGTATATTCGAATTCCAGACGTGTAGCGTTTACACTGGGACCTTTGATCGTGAGAAATGATTTATCCTTTATGGTCCTTACCCGAACTGTTGGTCCTGTGCCAGAGTTAAGGTAAGCCTGCCTGTAAAGAATACCTTCAGCAAGGCCTCTCCAGGTCTCATCCTTCATCAGAAACTTTCGCTCAGTTTCAGTAGCCATAGATGTTTACCTCCTTCAGGGCATCTCTCAGCGATGTACCTTTTTGTTAAAAAGCTCAACTGAACTGAAGTTGAGTGTTGAGTGAATGGTCATAAGCGGTAAGAGAAGCGACATGAGAAAGACATTGAAAACAGGTATCATGCTCACCAGTGCCGGCAATAGCCCTATTCGCAGCGAAGAACCACTATGCTCTTTAATCCAGCAGATTTTACGACCAAGAGACCAACGTCTCCTGGATGCCGGGTAGTCGATAAACATCAGGGCCGAATAGAAAGCGTAGAGCAGAAAAACAGCACCTTGGCCAAGGCCGGGGATAAAATTAATAATGAGTGCTATTATTGTAATTACTACACCGAACATGGCTATTTTAATGCCTTCAAAAACATCTACCAGGGCGCTTTTGAGAGTTAACCCCTCATCGGTCTCGAAATACTCGCCGGAATGAATCTTCTCAGCAGCGGTGCTCAAAAAGACATAGCCCGGTGAGGTAAGACAATAGGCAATAAGGAAAGCAAGGTAAAAGGAGACTATACGGGTGATTATAAGGAAAAGCCATTTTCCAATAACCCAACCCTGGTATTTAACCCAGCCCCAGATACTTTCAGTGGATGGTGGATCTACCAGAAAATTTCCGGCAAAACCATCGACATAACTGGTTGTGAGTTCATATCCTGCTGTCGTGAGTGCCACTGTTGCCAGAAAGAGCAGCAGGCTTAGGCCGAGCAACCGTTTTCGGCGCATCATAAAGCCAAGAGAATATGTAAGAGTGAACCACTCAGGTTTCTGTTGTTGCTGGCTGGTGGGTTTCATTGGTTGAGGAACTCCGGTTGTGTAATAATTTGAAATTATATGATATTTTTATGCGTTGCGGTAGAAAAAACAAACCATACAGAAGATAGAACGCATTTACTGCCTGTAAAGGGGGATCGTGACATTTTACTGGTGCTGGTTTAGAGTTGTCCGGAACATTTACGGGGGCAGGGAATATTCAGAATCCACAGGCTGCCACTTCCATGCATAAGGTTCAATAGTTTTTTTATACTATCTATATTTCCAGGGTTGAAGATGAGCTCCATAGGCAAGCAGAAAAACAAGTCGGTATTTCAATGCCGGCAATGTGGTTATGAAAGCAGGAAGTGGGTTGGTCGCTGTATGGACTGCGGTGAATGGGATACAATGGTGGAAAAGATCCCGGTAAAAAACATTGCTGCTCTCTCTCCAGCAGATAAGCCAGTACCTCTTTACCTTGCTCCTGACGGTGATGAAGAACGATCAAGTACCGGCATGGAAGAATTGGACAGAGTGCTCGGAGGCGGCATTGTCCCGGGATCTGTAACGTTGATCGGCGGAGAACCAGGGATTGGCAAATCCACCCTTCTGTTACATCTGCTCGCTCAGATTGCCGAGCAGGAGAAAAAAGTGCTGTATGTGTCCGGAGAAGAGTCGGCGAGACAGATAAAAATGCGCGCCAAACGTCTCGATGCCATCCATCCGCTTGAGTTTCTGGCAACAGAAAACGGTGTTGAGAAGATTATCGCCATGACCTGTGAGATGCGACCGGACCTGCTTGCTGTTGATTCTATTCAGACACTTACCTGCAATGAGATAGCTTCCGCTCCGGGCTCTGTGACCCAGGTTAGGGAGTCATCGTACAGGTTGCTGGAAATGGCTAAAAAGGAGAACATTCCGGTGGTCCTGGTCGGGCATGTTACCAAGGATGGTGCAATAGCAGGGCCTAAGGTTCTTGAGCATATGGTGGATACGGTGCTCTACTTTGAAGGGGACCGCAGCCATGCCTTCAGGATTTTACGAACAGTAAAGAATCGTTTTGGTTCTACTAATGAAATAGGGGTTTTTGAGATGAAGGCCGAAGGGCTCATCCAGGTAAGCAACCCATCTGAAATATTCCTTGCAGAACGACCGCTGGATGAACCTGGTTCGGTGGTGCTTCCAAGTGTTGAGGGTTCCCGGCCTATACTGGTCGAAGTGCAGGCGCTGGTCAGCCCGACTAATCTTGGAACCGCACGACGAACTGCCATAGGTGCGGATCAGCAAAGATTATCCCTGCTTTGTGCTGTACTTGAGAAAAAAGGTGGTATGGACCTCTACGGGCACGATATATTTTTAAACATTGCAGGTGGATTGCGCATTGATGAGCCGGCTCTGGATCTTGGTGTAATATGTGCTTTGGCTTCATCGCTTAGGGAGCGGGCTATTCCATCTTCCACTGTTGTTTGCGGAGAGGTGGGGTTAGCAGGTGAGGTCCGCGCTGTCGGCCAGATAGATATACGGGTGCGTGAAGCAGAACGTTTAGGGTTTAAACGTTTTATTCTTCCAAAGAGTAATCGTGAAAGAATGACACGCGATACTGGGATTGAACTGCTCGGGGTAGCCAGTCTGGGAGAATTGCTTGAGGTGCTGTTCGGCTAAACGGGAGCGATGTTCAATGTTTTAACAACAAAATATTGATAGGGAGGGAGGATGGACTTTAAAAAGCTATTTGAAACGACCTGGCAGACAACACTGAGCTTTATCGGCCCGATGATCCTGCTGACGCTTGTGTACACAATTGTCATTGTCTTCAGTTTCGGCATCATGGCACCGGTTGCTACAGCAGGCTATATGCGTTCTCTACTGCGCGTACTGCGCGAAGGACGTTCACCTGAATTGAAGGATATCTTTTCAGAGATGTCTCTCTTCTTACCGTTATCCTTGTTTTTTTTGATGGCCCTTATTGCCACATCAATCGGTTTTATGTTTTTGGTTCTTCCGGGATTTCTGGTAATAGGCTTTCTTGCCTTCGCCGCGCTGTATATGATTCCGCTTATGCTTGACCGTGGGCTTGGGTTGTTTGATGCTCTTCAGGAATCATGGGATATGGCGGTTCGTGACCCGCTCATGGATCAGATTATTGTTGTCGTTGTCTATCTGGCCATAACCGCCCTTGGTGGTTCAGTGCCATTCGGGGTTCTTATAACCCAGCCATTTGCCACTCTGTTCATTCTGCGAGCGTATGAAAAGAGAGGGGGAGGGCCTGTTTATGGTCCAATGGGTCCTCCACCACCGCCAATGGATTAGTTGCAGAATTTCTCGGGCAATAGAGCCCGAATGGAGATGCTGTCAATAGCACATTAATATAGGATTTTGTGAGCATTTTTGCAGTGGGACGTGAGTGTGTTGCAAAAGAATGGAGTGACGCGTATAGTGATTCAGTTGTCTATCCTGGAGAATAACCTGTAATTAACCAAAAATTGTCTTCTTCTACACTGTGAGGAATAATAAAATGTCTGAGAATCATCATGACCACCATGAAGATCATACTGTCTGCTACAAGGTTGCCCTTGTTTTTGTAGCCGTGATTGCGGCTATAGCAGTTCTGGCGGTTTTTAATTAACGCCTGGCACGTATTTATATTTATCAGATTTTCTTCATGAGTGTACCACCTGTCCAGGTTACCATTCATTTGCTGAAGTACGTCAACTTTTCACTCCACGCCGCAAGTATCATAATGACCGCCAATATGCACCTTTGACAAGGATTGCAGCTAAAGTATAGTCTTTATAGAAGATGTTGAGTTGTATATTCAAACTGAAGAACCTGAGTTATTTGTGTGGAGGTTGTATACCGTGTCAGGAAAAGATAAAGATCTGAGTCCGGAACGGGAAGTAGTCATTCTTATGAGTGATATGGTCCGTTATTCTCAGGTTACGGCACACATGCGGCCAGAAGAAGTCCGTGACTTTATCATTCATTATCATAAAAAAATTCAGGATATTATTGCCGTAGCTGATACTCAACCAGTAGAGATAGAGCCATTGGCCGGGGATGGAGCCCTAATTGTTTTTGACAAACTACCGGGTGAGGGTAGGGAGGAGGTGTGCAGCCGTGCGTTGAAAGCATCAGTTCGTATGGCCCATGCAATAGCAAAGGGAACACTGCCACCAACGCGCATGGGGTTGTATATGGGCGATATTATAGAGGCTCGTCTCGGCTCACGAAAGGTAAAGTTCGGATCAAGTTTTGCGGTCGCCACCCGCCTTGAAGAGTTATGCGAATATTTCGGCACAACCTTACTGATAGACAAGACTATTGCATCCTGCCAGAATGGGAAAAGAGCTTACATAGCCAGCGTAGCCAAAGTGATGTTGAAAGCGTTTTCTCATCCAGTCCACATCTTTACCGTATATGAACCAGGTTTGCATAATGTTCCGGTCGGCGTTGATACAGTACAGCTTCAGAAATTCATTCAACTGAGAAATGCTGCAATCGATAATTTTTGCGGTAATACTCTTCTGGGAATACCACCTGATTTCCCCAAAGTCAGGGAGATGATGGTTGAGGCTCAGGCTATTTTTGTAGAGATGTCTGGTAAGGAAGACAAATCGAGCGAAAGAATTCTTGAATATATCCGTGAGACACCTGTGCCCGACAAAGATTTCCATTCCCATGGGATGACGCTGTCTGAGAAAAAACGTGATTCCCTCGGAGCTAAACTGTTTCATCTTTCCAGTGAGCTCTTAAAAGCAATGAATCACGAGTTTTATCATGCACTGGTTGTAGATACAGGCTGGGAGAAACATTTCAAGCTCGAATGGCGTAAGAAAGGTGAGAACATTATCACCATTCACGATTTTCCAGATGGCGTGTATTTCATAGATAGCGGAGAGGTTGTGACGCTGAACGAAGAGGGAGAACAGGTTGCTTTGCTATCAGCGGGAACGATATTTGGAGAGATGGCCTATTTCAGTTCAGATAAACGACGCACTGCGACAGTCGTGGCTTGTACAGATGTGGTTATTCGTCGTATCTCCAGTGAGGACTTCGAAAAACTACCGGTAATAATGAAAATATTTGAACGTATTGCCATGGCGAGACGCTGAGACCAGATTTCTCATTCTTATCAAGGGCCGGGCCTCCACACTCTGCAGTGAAGACCCGGCGCCTTGGGGAGGAGCTCTTTGCCTGAAAGCTATTCGGCTATCAACACAACATATTGGCTGAAATTACCTGACCGAACCCGCAACAGCAGTCGCTTAGGGTCGGCGGAGCGGGTTATTTCCCGCTGAAGGTCTTTTAAGTTATGAATCCGCTGCTGGTTTACTTCTTCAATCAGCTGGCCTGGTCGCATTCCCGCAGAAGAAGCCGGACTTCCCGGTTCAACCTGAGATACTACAACACCAGTATTGTCAGCATAGCCAAGTCGTTCTGCAAGTTCCGGAGTCAGATCCTGGAATGCCAGACCGAATTGTTCAAGGTTGTTACTTTCTTTGCTATCCCTGGCTATTTTAGCAGGATCTGATGGGCGTTCACCTATATCTATTGTGATGCTTTTTTCTTTGCCGTCGCGGATAATATTAAGAGTTGCAATAGCGTCTGGCCGCAGTAGAGCCACACGGTTGCGGAGATCCGCAACATCAGTCAGTTTGCTGCCGTTGAGTTGAAGAATGATATCTCCCTGTTCTATTCCCCCTGCAGCAGCAGGTGAATCGGGTTGTACTTCGCTGACCAGGATTCCTTCTGCGTGACTCAACCCGAATGATTTTGCCAGGTTTTCGTCAACATTCTGTATTACAACACCAAGCCAGCCGCGGGTGACTTTGCCGCTATCCTTAAGCTGGGCCTGAATGGTTTTGACCATATTGACAGGAATGGCAAAACCTATACCCATATAACCGCCTGTTTTGGAGAAAAGAGCTGAATTTATTCCAATAACTTCCCCTTCAATATTCAATAGAGGACCGCCTGAGTTGCCGGGGTTGATAGCAGCATCAGTCTGAATAAAATTTTCATATTCGTTTATGCCTACACTTGAGCGGCCCGTTGCACTGACAACACCTACTGTAACGGTCTGGCTGAGACCAAAAGGGTTGCCTATGGCAATGACCCATTCACCAACTTCGAGGGCATCTGAGTCTCCGAGAGGCAGAGTTGGCAGTTTACCGCCATCTTTAATTTTGATAAGAGCCACATCTGATTGAGGGTCTGTACCGACCAGTTCGGCGTTGAACTCACGCTCATCAGAAAGGATAACAGTTATCTTATCTGCACCTTCGACGACATGGTTATTGGTCAGGATGTCACCATCTTTACTGATGATAAAACCTGAACCCTGTCCCTGCTGTTTTTGTTGCCGTTGTGGCGTATTAGGACTTTGGCGGTATTGCGGTCCGAAAAATCTCTCAAAGAAGGGATTATTAAACATCTCGTCATACTGATCACTTTGGCTTGATGTGCCGACGGATTTTTCTACCCGGATATGGACTACCGCCGGTTTTGCTTTTTTTACGACCTCAACAAAACCGTTTTCCTGCAACGGTGAGGCATCTGCATTTGAGGTGCTGACAACAAGCATCATTGTCAGCAGAAACATGCAGAGCAGGCTGGGGTAGCATGAGAGAGTGTGTGTTCTGGACATTACCTGTCTCCTGTAATATGGATGGTATTTCGAAAGGAGAATCCAGCGGGTTCTCCGAAAATCTTTACAGGTAAGACTCTAAACCGGATAAGGGAGGGGTCAAGAAAGATTACTGAAATGTAATCTTGTGGAATACGGGGGAGATGTGAAAAAAAAGGCCACGCATTCTGGGTGCGTGGCCTCTATGGTACAGCGGTAAAAAAGCAGGTCAGGAGCGAATCATATCAGCGATCTGGAACGCAACTTCAAGACTCTGTTCGGCGTTGAGTCGCGGATCACAACTGGTAAGATAATTCTGGCCAAGTTCGGAATCGACAATATTACGAGCACCACCGGTACATTCGGTAACATTTTCACCTGTCATTTCAAAATGAAGACCGCCAGGAATAGTTCCCTCTGACCAGTGTGTTTCAAAGAAACATGTGATCTCGGCTAGTATGTCATTGAAATTTCTGGTTTTGTGTCCGGTATCTGCAGTGTAGGTATTGGCATGCATCGGGTCACAACTCCAGACGATGTTGAACCCTTCACGCTTCATTTCCCTGAGCAATGGCGGTAGCACTTTCTCGACATTTTTCAGACCAAGCCGTGTTATCAGGGTGATACGGCCTGCTTCGTTCTCGGGATTTAATTTTGTTACCAGCCGTTTAACGTCATCAATATCATGGGTAGGACCGACCTTGACACCTAGCGGATTCAAGACGCCGCGAAGAAATTCAACATGGGCACCGTCTATTTGACGGGTTCTTTCACCTATCCAGAGCATGTGCGCAGAGCAATTGTACCAGTCGCCCGTGGTCGAGTCTATTCTGGTAAGGGCTTCTTCATAACCGAGAAGTAACGCCTCATGGGAAGTGAAGAGCTGGGTTTGGTTTATTTGCGGGTTTTCTGTCGAAATACCTATCGTTTCCATGAACTTGATAGCATGATCAATCTGTTTTGCCATGCGGTCGTAGGAGCGTCCCATGGGCGACTGAGCAACAAATTCCTGATTCCAGGCCTGAACGCGCTGCAGAGAACCATAACCACCACGGGTAAAAGCACGCAGCAGATTCAGTGTACACGCTGCCATGTTGTAGCCCATCATCATGTTATTGGGGTCAGGGATCCGTGACTCTGCATTGAAATCCGGACGGTTGACCATATCACCGCGATAGGATGGCAGTTCGACGCCATTTATCGTTTCAGTGTCGGCCGAACGCGGTTTGGCAAACTGGCCGGCAATGCGTCCCATTTTGATAACCGGCTTACCGCCGGCATATGTGAGCACAACCGCCATCTGGAGTAAAACTTTAAGGGTCTCTCTTATGGTCGGTGCAGTAACTTTGGAAAAATTTTCAGAACAGTCTCCACCCTGCAACAGAAATGCTTCGCCTGTAACAGCCTTGGCAAGTTGTTGCTTAAGCGCGCGAATTTCACCGGCGAAAACCAGTGGTGGCAATGTTGACAGGTTGGTGAGAACGCTGTCGACAGCATGTTTATCTGGCCAGTTTGGTTGCTGGAGAGCTGTGAAGTTCTTCCAGCTGGACTTCGTCCAGTTGGTGTGGTTCGTTGTCATTCTTATCCCTTAATGTAAATGTTAGTTCAGGAAAATGCGGAGGCAGGCCGATGACTGGTGATGTTGAAAATATTCAGACACAACACCGTTCTACGTCAAAAGCATTAAGAATTCGCAATTCCCTCTCTCTTTTAAGGTCTTTTTGAGGAGGGTGGAACACAAGATGGTCCAGCATTTTTTCCGCAGTTATTCTGTCAGGAATGGAATGTAACCCATATCCAAGAATCTTGCCAGTCGAAGTATCAAGGAGTTCCGCATCTTTCCCATTAGTAACGACTGCGAGAGGGATGCAATAGTCCGGGTTGAGAACCCTCGCAGCGGCTATTGCAGAACGTTCCCGGCTGACAAGTGAACCTGGGCCGTAACGGAGTATCATTATGTCTTTACCACCAATTTGTACTGTCAGTTCAATAGTTGAACGGACAAAACACCGTGCAAAAAGTGTTTCGATAAAACGGCGTGGGAAGAGGTTTTCCTTGTCGTATCCTTTTTCCAGGACCATCATTCGACTCAGATCCTGACGTATTCTTTCATCATCAGTGTCCGTGAGTTCTTCGCCGTTAAGGTAATCGTTCAGGGTGCCGTAAATGAGATGGTGTGATGGGTGAGCGACCATATGACCTCTTGAATTAACTAACAGTGTTATGTCTGTCCGGGTATTTAAGAATGTAATCTGCCAGCCCCAAAATACAAGGTCGGCGCTCGACGAGAAGGAAATAGCGTTATGAGCGATTTGTATTTCTGTAACCTTGAGGAAAGCAACGTGATGAAATAAAATGTACTGATTGTCACAATTGTCCAGTAGTCAGAGGGAGGCATAAGGAACTCAGAAATGTTAAAACTCAATCTTTGAATCCTGTTTAGTATTTTTAACTCCACATGCGTGCCGTTATGTAACAAGGTAATGTGGTACACGTACACAGAAACACACCCATATCGAGAACTGAGCACTGCTAATGAGAGCACATAGTGTGTTGCATTGAACGCTTTGGAGATACGTATGCGTTGCATGAATAACCTCATACAAGGATTACTCATTATAGGTATTTGGGGAATGACATCGATAAGCGGCATGGCAGACGAGAGCGAAGCTGCCGTTACACTACTGTATGATCACTACTCTACACAGGACGCCGGTGTTGTTCCTGGTGCCCGGTTTGCTGCGTATACCTATACCAAAAATATGACACGTGTTGAGCGTGGAGGACGTACTGATTTTATTGACTACACGAATTTAGTTCTTTACCGGTATTTTCAAACCTCGGATGAATGCAGGATTTACCGGTTACTGGCCTCTGATTTTGTGGTCAGTGATTTGGGCATCGAAGACCAGGCCATGCATGCCAAAATGCTGGATATTGGTAGTGTTGAAGTTGTGAAGGTTGCAACACAGGAAAAGCGGGTCAGGGAATATCCTGTGCAGGACAAAAAGGTAATATGGGGAGGACAGGCTGCAGTACACCGTACAGTTACAGAACCAGCAATCGTTATGTATGGTCAGCTCTTTTCGCCAATGGTTAATGATTATTCTGTCACAACAGTGATTGATAGAATAGATGATCTGTTTCGTTTGGCAGCTTCACATGAAGCAGTATACAGAGTCAACCCTCTACTGAGAAGGCTGGACCCTCTGGGATTACTTGGCGGTCTGCAGGGTATTCCTGTTAAAATACGGACAGAAGAGTTTGTAGAAGAGTTCCGAGATATCAGATATGCTGGGGGCTCGGCTGAAATAGTCTTGCCGGCAAGTTGTCATCTTTCAAAATAACGATGTGGTTTCGTATTAATATATACCGCTCGTAAAGGATACGGTGTAATGCAGCAGCCTGCTTTTGCCGTTTTATTTTAAGCCGAAGTCATAGCTGCGAAGCATATTTTCTGATACAAAAGTGGTTTAATCACTGGTATGAAGGTGTCTGGATGTGCACTGTCGTCTTGCAGTGCAACCCTAATCGGTATATTACCGAATAGAATCTGTGGTAACTCCAGGGTAGTTAAATTCATATTTCCTCGACTGCAGAATGTTTCACGTTAAACATTCGTTTGAGCCGGATGGAAAAATACAGAGATAAAGTGTGAAATGTCGAATAAAAAAAAGTGGTTACAGTTAAAAATTGTTTGTAGTCCTGAACTGACAGATGCCATAAGCGATTTTCTTGTTGGGATTCTTGAGGCCGGAGTTGAAATTGGGGTTGACGATGAGTTGTTCGAACAAACCCTGCACGCATATCTTGAAGAGGAAAATCCCACAGAAGAAGTTATCTCCAGAGTGGTAGCGCAGGTCACGACCCATCTTCAGGAGTTGGCTTCAATCTTTCAGTTGGAAGTTCCCCAAATAGAAAGCACAGTCATTGATGACGAAGACTGGGGTACCAACTGGAAGGTTCATTTTAAACCCTTTGCCATTACTCCGGGGTTGGTTATCAAGCCTACTTGGGAAGAATATACTCCCTCGGTTGGTGAAGTTGTAATTGAAATGGATCCGGGTATGGCGTTTGGTACCGGTCACCACGCCACCACGAGTCTCTGTATGGGTTTTATTCGTTCAGTATTGCAGAACAAAACGGGGAATGTGGTTGATGTAGGAACTGGTACCGGAATTCTGGCAATGGCGGCGGCCCTTTTCGGGGCTGAGCATGTTCTCGGTATAGATAATGACCCGGATGCTGTCGCAGCGGCATTTGAGAATGTGGCGCACAACAAACTGGACCATATTGTTGATGTGGAAATAACTCCTCTTGAAGATATTAAGGGAGAATATTCACTTGTGGTAGCCAACATTATTCACGATGTGCTTCTGCTGATGCGTGATGATCTTACTCGATTGACAGCACCGGCAGGATCTCTTGTTCTTTCCGGAATACTCAAAGAAAAGCAGGCTGATAATATTATAGAAGTATATAAAAAATCAGGGTTTAGCTGTTTGGCGCGGCAGGAAAAAGATGAATGGGCTGCACTGCACCTGGTAAGAAATAGCTAATATATTCAGAGTGGTGGCTAATTTTTCACAGGTTTCATCGGGGTTATCTGATAATTCGTGTCAAAAATAACGGCCACTCCTTCTTCCTGTTGGCGGATGACAACGCCAGTGGCCTGCACCCATACGTTGTACTGTCCCGAGAGATTGCGTAGCGTGTCGACAGAGAGAATGAATTTCAGTTTTTTCAGATTATCAATCGAGAGCAGAAACTCGACATTGACTTTACTGGCAAGCGGGAGTGGTTTTTCGGTCCGGAGGAAGGCTCCGCCAGCGCTTATATCTGCAGCCACGGTTTCAAGAAATTCTACCGGTTTGTTGTCTGTGAACCGGTAGGAGATCTTTGCTTGTATGTCCAGAAAAAAGCGTTCCTGATTTCTTCGCTCGTTTGTCATACTTTTCCCTTAAGTGAGTTCAGCTATCTACAGGAATATTCCTGAGCTGATACATGGCTGATGTGTGGCTGATACATGAAATAATTATATGTATTCATTAAATACGGAAATGTGTGATGGTTGTCAAACTGAAAGTGATAGCGGTCTTCCTGAGGCTGGTGAGAGCATATGCCGTGGTAATGCCAGAGCACAGTTATAATTAATATCGATATGAGAGCTGGAGATAATGCGACGTTTCTTTTTTGATAGTGATAACAAAGATGGTGATATTGTTTGTTTGGATGAAAATGAGTCACGCCATATCACTCGGGCCTTACGGTTGACATCTGGGGATGAAGTTGAGTTGCTGGATGGTAGCGGAAATATCTATGGTGCTGTTATTGCAGAGACCGGTAAAACCGTCAAAGCGAGGATTGTGGGCTCCGTCGAGGCTGTCAGCTCGGATGCAATACGTCTTATCATTTGTCAGGGGCAACTCAAAGGTAAGAAAATGGATGTTGTTGTCCAGAAAGCTACCGAGCTTGGTGTTACCCATCTGGCACCATTCTGGTCCAGCCGTTGTCAGGGAAAGCTGAATGATCTGCAGGGTGCCAAAAAGCTTGACCGGTATCTCCGTATTGTCGAGTCAGCGTGTAAACAATGTTACCGACCAGACCTTATGGTCGTGGATCAGCCCCTCGAACTGAGTGAAATTCTCGCTTCTTTTTCAGCTGAACCTGGCAGGATGTGCCTGATTTGCTGGGAGGAAGAAAAAACAGTGTCTCTTCATAATATAGAATTTCCGGAATCAATCGCAGAGGTTGTTGTGTTGCTCGGGCCGGAAGGTGGTCTTTCAGCGGATGAGGTGGAACGTGCACGTGCACTTGGCTGGCAGACCGTATCGTTGGGCAAACGAATCCTTCGGGCCGAGACAGCGACTATTACCGCAGCATCGATATTGCAGTTTTTGCTGCGAAATATATAGCATCTTCATTTTCGGGTACTGAACACGATGACGTATCCAGCATTCCTGCATCTGTGGTCAGCAGTCGTCATTGGCGTTGGCCACTCCCCAGTTATAATCACGCTTGATGTAGTTCAGAATGAGTGATGTTTCTGCTCTGAGCACTCCGTCTATCTTATATATCTGTTCGTAAATAAGGTTGTTTAACGCTTCGATAGAGGGAGATACAAACTCTGCATGAATATCCGCAGCACCAGTTGTTTTTACCACGAACCACACAGGTTTGATCTGTTGCAACGCCATAATTACATCATCTATTTTTTTAATATCTGTACTTATTTTCAGTATTCCGACAGCTTCATATCCTAATTTTAAAGGATTGCTGACGGCAACTATCTGAATATAATCTTCGCTTATCAGGCGATGAAGACGATTTCGTACAGTTGCCTCTGAAATTCCAAGTTGTTTGGCTATATAAGTGTTGGATAGTCGCCCATCACCTTGGAGTAACTCAATTATTTTTGTGTCTGTCTGATCTATTTTATCCCTGCTGCTCATATTTAACTCAAAATTGTAAAAAAACGTAATAACAGAAATCCGGGCTGTGGTGTTTTGGTTTCCCGGAGTGGTTATAGCCTGATTTGATACTCGACACCATTGAGAATCGTTTGCGAAACACGTACGTAAAAGGTTTGAAATTGTCGAAATACGAACATGTAGCATTTTATACAAACGTATATCGTTGTCAACGATCTAAAATCTTCCATATTTGTAAAATCAACCCGCCAGTTTATTACAAATCAGTCATATTGCATTTTCCTACAGAAACTACGGTTCACTCCCTAAGCGTATTGTAATGCGCAATGTCGTTTAATATCAATGTTATAGTCGTGGTAGTTGATGATTTTAATCTATTGGCATTCTTTTTGATATATGTCCTGCTATGTAAGAGTTCGGCTGCCACCCTCAAACGTAAGGCAGTTATTGTAAACAACATAAGAATTCGATTCGAAGGGACAGGGCATGAATACAGCAATACTGACGGGAAAAGAGGTAATGACGACCGAGTCTATTCTGGCAAAACAGAAAGAGTACCTGTGGCCGTCTCATATCCTCTATTACAAGGAACCTCTTCCGCTTGACCATGGTTCCGGCTCCTACGTGACTGATGTTGATGGCACTGAATATCTCGATTATTTCGGTGGTATCTTGACAACGAGCGTGGGCCATAATCACCCGAACGTTGTCCGGAAAGTCAGTGAGCAGGTAGGGAAACTCATTCATTCCTCAACGCTCTACCCACACGCTAATCATGTAAATCTGGCAGAGAAGATCGCTGCAATAACCCCTGGCAAGCTGCAGAAGTCATATTTTACTAATTCCGGTACCGAGGCAGATGAATTAGCGGTTATGGCTGCCCGCGGTTACACCGGTAATTACGACATGCTAGCCCTGCGGCATGGTTACAGCGGCAATTCTGCAATGGGAAAGACACTTACTGCTCAATCTGCATGGCGGATCGAAAGCAATATTGTTCCGGGTATCAAGCACGCTATCAATCCATACTGTTATCGCTGCCCCTTTAAGATGTCCTATCCTTCATGCGATCTTGCTTGTGCTCAGGATGTTGAGGAAGTCATCAAAACAACGACATGCGGTAGAGTTGCCGGAATGCTGATAGAGCCAATCCAGGGTGTCGGTGGTTTTGTAACTCCGCCTCCCGGTTACTTTTCCATTGTTTCCGAAATTGTGCGTAATCATGGTGGAGTGATGATCTCTGATGAAGTTCAGACAGGGTTTGGCCGTACAGGTGACAAATGGTTCGGTATCGAACACTGGGAAGTAGAGCCTGAAATTATGACCATGGCAAAAGGTATCGCTAACGGCTTCCCCATGGGTAACACCATCACTACCCCGGAAGTTGCAGATGCACTTGTAGGGCAGGGACATCTTATCTGCACATTCGGCGGTAACCCTGTGTCAACTATGGCTTCATTGGCAACATTGGAAGTTATGGAAGCGGAAGCGACCCCGGCCATGGTTGGCGTCAAAGGTGCAAAATTGCGCTCGGCTCTTGAGAAAATAGGTGATTCCTCGCCGTATGTCGGCGAAGTACGGGGGATGGGACTTATGCAGGGGCTTGAAGTTGTAACGGATAAAAAGAGTAAGACTCCCGCTCCTGAACTGGTTATCAGGCTTTTTGAGGCCACTCGGGCAAAAGGATTGCTCATAGGCAAAGGGGGTATGTACAACAACGTCATTCGACTGACACCACCCCTAAATACATCAGATAATGAGCTTGATACAGCTATTGGTATTCTGGCCGAGGTCTTTGCAGAACTCAAGTAATACGTGCCCTGGTTTGTTGAGGGAATTCACTACCTGAAAGGAAAGGAGAAAAAGCATGAGCTATACAACAGGTCAGTCCACATCAAAGGTCAAGAAGGTTGGAGCGATGTACGAGATGGAGCCCGGCAGGGAGGTTCTTGACAGTCCGCTCTATAATGACGACATAGCGCCAACAACGACCAGGCAGCGCACCTGGCACAAATGGAATGTTGCTGCACTCTGGGTGGGAATGTCAATCTGCGTACCGACCTATACCCTGGGTGGAGTACTGACTGCCTACTTTGGTCTGGATGTAACCGAGGCCTTGCTGACGATATTTCTGGCAAACGTTATTGTTCTTATACCACTTATTTTGAATGCCTTTGCCGGAACCAAATATGGGATACCGTTTCCTGTTCTGCTGCGGTCTTCTTTTGGCGTTTATGGTTCTAATATTCCAGCTGTTATCAGGGCACTGGTGGCATGCGGCTGGTTCGGTATCCAGACGATGTTTGGTGGCATGGCCATCAGCCTGTTACTCTCAGAAGTGTCAACAACCTGGGCTTCTCTTGGTGACAAGGGTGTGGTTGTCGGCTTCTTTATCTTCTGGTGTATGAATATGTACGTGGTGCTGAAAGGGTCTGACTCCATTAAAAAACTCGAGACATTTGCTGCACCATTATTGTTGCTGGTGGGGTTTGGTCTTCTCGTGTGGGCATCACCGAAAATTGACACGACTGCTCTCTTCAGTGCACCCGCCAACAGGCCTGAAGGCGCATCGGTGTGGAGCTATTTCTTTGGCGGTCTTACAGCAATGGTTGGGTTTTGGGCAACTTTGTCACTTAACATTCCGGATTTCAGCCGTTATGTAAAATCGCAGAAGGACCAGATTATCGGCCAGGTTGTAGGTCTTCCGCTTACCATGCTGCTTTTTGCTGCTCTCGGTGTTGTTTTGACTGCGGCTTCTCCTGCCCTGGTAGGGGAGAGTATCTCAGATCCGATTACCCTTATTGGCAAAATCAACAGCCCGTTCTGGGTTGCCATTTCCATGGTACTGATCATTATTGCAACCATTTCTACCAACACTGCAGCAAATATTGTTTCTCCTACCAATGATTTTCAGAATGTGTTCCCTAAACTCATTAACTTTAAACGTGGAACTCTTTTGACAGGTTTTACTGGAATTCTGCTAATGAGCTGGGAGCTGTTGATCAAAATGGGTTGGGTTGTATCCGAGGTGAGTGTTGAATCAATGTATTCCAATTGGTTACTTGGCTATTCTTCATTATTGGGTCCTATAGCCGGTATTATGATTGTCGATTATTTTATTATCAAAAAGCAGGAATTGAGCCTTCCTGATCTGTATTTACCGAAGGGTTGTTATCAGGCCTTTAATCCTGCAGGAATCATTGCTTTCCTGGTACCGGTTGCTCTCACGGTTTTTTCCATCATTACCGGTTTTCTGCCATGGTTCTATAGTTATGGCTGGTTTACCGGTTCCGCTCTTGGAGGTGTGATCTACTTCGGTCTCATGTCTACGAAGACAGCAGATGTCAGGGTGACAGCCTCTGCATCATAAGTGTGATTCTTATTATCAGTCATGGTCATTTCTATTTACTAGAAATGACCATGGCTACCGGCAACAGTAGCTATTACTACCTCTTGAGAAAAATTATCGTATGATTGACACTATCAGAATTATAGAAAGCGGCAGAATCGGCAATTGGGTAAACGGTGTACATGTACCATCTGATGCGGTGAAGTATGTACCTCTGATTGCACCGTACACTGGACAAATTATCGGTGAATGCCCACTGGGCGGAGCCGCAGATCTTGACAGGGCAGTTGCCGCAGCCTCGGTCGCATTTCCGACCTGGAAAAAGACGCACATAAAAGAGAGGGTACAGGTGATGTTCCGCCTGAAGTCCCTTCTACAGGAAAACATTGATGAACTAGCCAATCTTGCCGCGATTGAATGCGGTAAACTTACAGGCGAGGCAAAAGCGGGGATCATGAAGGGCATTGAAATACTGGAATATGCCTGCTCCGTTCCCAACAAAATTGCCGATGAATTTCTGGAAGTAAGTAACGGAATCAGCTGCCGGATCAGCCGTGAACCACAGGGGGTTATAGCCTCCATTGCCCCTTTTAACTTTCCCAACATGGTACCGATGTGGACATTACCGATAGCATTGGTCTGCGGTAATACTGCTATCCTTAAGCCTTCGGAGCAGGTGCCTTTATCGGCACTGAAACTTGCTGAATTATTCAGCAAGGCAGGATTGCCTGATGGCGTGTTGAATGTTGTAAACGGTGGTGTGGAAATGGTTGAGGCTATCTGTGATCATCCAGGCATAGCAGCGCTCAGTTTTGTTGGTTCTAGCAAGGTTGCAAAGATTGTCTATACTCGCGGATCAGCAAGTGGCAAGCCGGTTTTAGCCCTTGGCGGGGCAAAGAATCATCTGCTCGTTATGGCTGATGCCGACCCGGATTTTGCTCCTGAACAGATTCTCAATTCCGTAACAGGTTGCGCTGGTCAACGATGTATGGCTGCATCAACCATCATAACTGTAGGTGATTGTGATCATCTTATTGACAAAATGGTTGAATACGCAAACAGCTTTGATCTTGGCCGCGACATGGGTGCGGTGATTAATGCAGAGAGCGTGAGGCGGATCACCTCATATATAGACGGGGCTGAAGCTGCTGGTGCAAAGGTACTGGTTGATGGACGTGGCAAAACGCCGGTTGCCGGTTTACCCGGGTGCCAGGGTGGATGCTGGATAGGGCCCACCATTCTCGACAATCTGACTCCTGATATGCCTGCGGCCTGTGAGGAGATCTTTGGCCCGGTGATGACCATTATCAGAGTGAAAACTCTCGAAGAAGCGTTAGCCATCGAAAATGCAAACCCTTACGGTAATGCGGCCTCGATATTTACTTCATCCGGTGCACCTGCTGATTATCTTGTTGAACATGCCAGTGCCGGTATGCTCGGAGTGAATATAGGAGTGCCTGTACCGCGTGAACCGTTTTCTTTTGGCGGCTGGAATGATTCGAAGTTTGGCAGCGGTGATATTACCGGTCAGGATGGTATAGATTTTTGGACCAAAAAGAAGAAGGTGACGACTAAATGGGTGTATCCAAAGAACCCGAACTGGATGTCGTAGTATTCAGCTGAAAGAAGAATAACGTTCGTCAATTTGCGAGCAGTCAGAAAAAAACGATCGGAGAACAGCATGGGATCATTACTGATAAAAAACGGGGAAATAGTTAGCCCGTTCGACAGCATTTGCCAGGATATTTACATTGAAGACGGTGCAATTGCAGCTATTGGCAGAGATCTTGATGTCAGTGCCGATCGCGTTATTGATGCTGCCGGAAAATATATTCTGCCAGGTGGGATCGATGTTCATACGCATCTGGATATGCCGTTTATGGGGGAGGTGTCTGCGGATGATTTTGAGTCTGGGACGGCAGCGGCACTGGCTGGCGGAACGACCTCGATTATTGATTATATCGTGCCGGGAAAAGGGCAGTCGTTGCTGGAGGCTCTTGGCATATGGAAAGAGAAGGCAAAGAGTGCCGTTGCCGATTACGGCTTCCATATGGCGGTGACCTGGTATAGTGAACAGGTAGCTCAAGAGATGGCAGTCTGTGTGCAGGAAGAGGGGATCCCTTCTTTTAAGGCGTTTTTGGCCTACAAAGGTGCCATCATGGTGGGTGATGAGGAGCTGTTTTCAATGTTGAAACGCTCTCGCGAGTTGAATGCACTCATTATGGCACACTGTGAAAACGGAGAGATTGTTGCTGAACTTCAGGAGAGGTTGTTCGCAGAAGGAAAAACAGAGCCCATCTACCATGCATTATCACGTCCGTCTTATGCAGAGGGTGAATCGGCATTTCGATTAGCAACACTGGCGAGGGCTATCGGTGTTCCTGCCTATTTTGTGCATATGAGTTGTGCCGAATCGACAAGAGTGCTGGTGGAGGGTAGGGCGCAGGGGTTAGACCTCTATGGTGAGACTTGCCCGCAGTATCTGTTGCTCGATGAATCTGTCTACGAAAAGCCGAATTTTTTGGGCGCAGCTTATGTTATGAGTCCGCCTATCAGGCCGAAAGGTCACGCGGATGCTCTCTGGGGAGCTATCAGGGCGGGTCAGATTCAGGTAGTGGGTACAGACCATTGTCCGTTCAACCTGAAAGGGCAGAAAGAACTTGGGCGCGATGATTTTCGTAAAATCCCAAATGGGGCCGCGGGAATTGAAGATCGGCTCAAACTTCTTTACACCTACGGCGTCAGGGAAGGCCGAATCAGCCTCAATCAGATGGTGGCAATTACCAGTACCAATCCGGCCAGAATCTTTGGCATGTATCCGCGCAAGGGCATTGTCGCTGTGGGTGCTGATGCAGACATTGTCATCTGGCAGCCTGAAGGGGAGGGAGTTATCTCCGCCCGGACCCATTATCACAAAGTCGATACTTCTATCTTTGAAGGTTTTAAAACTGTCGGTGGTCCATGCATGGTCATAGCCGCCGGCAGGGTGCAGTTTGAAGAGGGCAAGCTCGATGTTGAGCCCGGTGCCGGAAAGTACATTCCACGAAAACTCACCTTGTGAGAAGTTGGCACGTTGCAGAATAAGAACAGACCAGGAGCAGAAATATGCCTAATTTAGCAATAGAATTTTGTGGAATATCAAGTCCTAATCCGTTTTGGCTAGCGTCGGCACCGCCTACCAACAGCGGTGACCAGATTATGCGGGCCTTTGATAGCGGTTGGGGCGGGGCAGTATGGAAAACTCTGGGTAACCCTGTAGTTAATGTCAACAGCCGTTACGCAGCGCTCAGTCATGGCAGAAACAGGATCATGGGCTTGAATAATATCGAGCTGATTTCTGATCGCGGTTTGAGCGTGAACTTAAAAGAAATGGCGGAAGTCAAGAAGCTCTACCCGGATCATGCAGTTGTTGCTTCCATTATGGCAGGTGAAAAGGCCGAGTGGCTTGAGCTAATCCGGCGTGTTGAAGATACAGGGGCAGATGGTTTTGAGCTCAATTTCAGTTGTCCACACGGTATGTGTGAACGTGGTCAGGGTTCAGCCATAGGGCAGGAGCCTGAAATAGCAGAAAAGATAACTGCCTGGGTACGTGAAGCGACTGCTCTTCCGATTCTGGTAAAATGTACTCCTAATGTCGCGGATATTCTCGATCAGGGGAGAGCTGCAATGTCCGGCGGGGCAAGCGGGGTTTCACTGATTAATACAATCAAAAGCATTATCGGTGTTGATCTCGCCGATTTTATCCCCTTCCCTAAGTTGCGAAACGGCTCTACCAATGGTGGCTATTGCGGTCCGGCGATTAAGCCGATTGCGTTGCATATGGTCGCTTCACTTGGCCGAGATCCAGAATTTAATCTGCCGATGTCGGGGATCGGCGGTATCAACAATTGGCAGGATGCAGCAGAATTCATTTCGCTTGGCTGCGGTTCCGTTCAGGTCTGCACTGCAGTTATGCACCATGGTTTCGGGATCGTTACAGAGCTGATTGACGGTTTGAGCCGCTTTCTTGCTGAAAAAGGCATGAAGGATATTGCTGAACTTCAGGGCAGAGCTCTTGGTTATTGCAAAGATTGGGGCGAACTCGATATGAATTATAAAATCGTACCCGCAATTGATATCGACAAATGTACAGGCTGCAGAAAATGTTACACAGCCTGCAGAGATGGTGCCTATCAGGCTATAGAGCTGTCAGATACGTTGACTTCTGCAGGTAAGGCTATCCCTGCAATACTCAGGGATAAGTGCAAGGGCTGTAATCTCTGCTCACTGGTCTGTCCGGCAGGGTGTATAAGTATGCAGGATATTTCGAAAACAGAGAAAATCGAAAGCTGGCAGGATATCGTTGCCAGGGGTGGATACATTATAACAGATGGGCTTGCAGCGAGCCTTACTTCACCAGAGAATTAAAGGATAAAGAATGAGTGCTACTACTTTGCGGGTAAACGGCAGGAGATTGCAAGAATCACTTGAAGCTATGGCGGAAATTGGTGCAACACCCGGTGGTGGTGTACAGCGTCTGGCTTTGACCGATGAGGATAAAAAGGCTCGTGATCTTTTCTGCAGCTGGTTAAAAGAAATCGATTGTGAAGTAACTATTGATGAGATGGGTAATATCTTTGGCAGAAGACCCGGTAAAAATCGCGACCTGCCTGTGGTCATGAGTGGTTCGCACATCGACTCGCAACCCAAAGGTGGACGTTTTGACGGGATTCTTGGTGTAATGGGGCCGCTTGAGGTTTTACGTACTCTCCATGAAAACAATGTTGAGACCGAGCGTGATATTGTCATTGTCGATTGGACCAATGAAGAAGGTTCGCGTTTTGCCCCGGCCATGGTTTCATCCGGTGTCTGGGTGGGCAAGCTTGAACTGGACTGGGCATATAATAGGACCGACATCAATGGCAGGAAACAGGGAGATGAGCTTGAACGTATTGGTTATAAGGGTACGGCCGCTGCGACCGCTTTTCCGATTCATGCCAATTACGAGTTACACATAGAGCAGGGACCGATGCTGGAAGCGCAGGGGAAGACCATTGGCGCACCCAAAGGGGTACTCTGTCTACACTGGTACGACATCCATCTGACCGGAACCGCCAATCAGGTCGGTCCTACCCCGATGGCAGGCCGTAACGATTGTCTGCTGGCAGCAGCCGAGATGATTCAGACGGTGAACAAAGTCGCACATATCAAAGGCGATATGGTTGCCACGGTCGGAGAACTACATAATTATCCGAATTCGAGAAATATAATCCCTGACGGTGTTCATTTCACAGTAGATATACGTTCCTGGGAGGATGATCATGCTCTTGGGGCCTGGGCTCTAATGGAAAAGGAATTTCAGGTTATTGCAGAGCGTCATGGTACGCCGATAAATATGGAAATAACCTGGCGCGTTGAACGTGCCCCGTTTAACGGTGCGCTGGTCAGTAATGTACTTGAGGCAGCAGAAGGTCTCGGTTATTCATCTTTGTACATGGTGAGTGGTGCGGGTCATGACTGCTCATACATCAACCAGATTGCCCCGGCTGCGATGATTTTTGTTCCCTCCAAAGGAGGTCGCAGTCATGTCGAGGTTGAGGAATCCAGCTGGGATGATTGTGAAAAAGGTGCAAATGTGTTGCTGCAATGTATGCTGAAATCCGCCAATGAAAAATAATTGATTTCCTTCAATACGTTGACTTTCTGAACGAAATTGCTATTATCGCCAGTCGATTGAAACAGAGTCGTCGATTGGTGACATATACACTCAATATTTAACAAGAGGCCCCTGATGAGAAAACACATAGTATTTGCAACGTTTCTTCTTTTCGCTTGTGCTGTAAGCATCCCGGGAGTGGTGCTGGCGGAGAAGATCAAAGTGGCGGGTATTTATACCCAGCCCATTCAGCAGAAATGGGACGCATGTCTGCACAAGGCATTGAGTTCGCTCGCTGAAAAAGGTGAGATCGAATACGTCTTTTCCGAGAAAGTTTCCAATACCGACTATATCCGCGTTTTACGTGAGTATGCTGAATCAGGAGTAGCTCTTATTGTTGGTGAAGCATTCGGTATTTCACGCGATGTGCGCAAAGTAGCCGATGATTATCCGCAGGTTGCCTTTCTGATGGGAGATTCATTCGGTCCGTATGGCACTAATATGTCTGTTTTTGACAATTACATTCATGAGCCATGCTACCTGATGGGCATGATCGCAGGCAAAATGACCACCAGCAATAAGATCGGCATGGTGGGTGGATACCCGATCGGTGAAGTCAATCGTTTATTCAATGCCTTCATGGCCGGAGCCAAATCTGTGAATCCTGCGGTTGAGTTCAAGGTGTCCTTCATAGGTTCCTGGTACGATCCGCCAAAAGCCAAAGAATTTGCTTTTGCCCAGATCGAAGCAGGCGTAGATGTTCTTTATGCAGAGCGTGCCGGAGTTGTTGACGCTGCCCGGGAGAAAGGATTGGTAGCTTTTGGTAATGTTAACGACATGAACCGGGAAGAAAATGGTAAAGATGTCGTTGTCGCCTCCTCGCTCTGGCACATGGAGCCTGCAATTGGGCACGCTGTCAACATGGTCAAGGCCGGTACCTTTGTGGCTGAAGACTATCGTGACTGGACCATGATGGCGAAGGGCGGAGCGTCTCTGAGCCCGTTTTACGGATTTGAAGCCAAGCTTCCTGCAGAATTGAAAACCGCTGTGGCCGAAAAGGCTGAAGCTATTAAGGCGGGAACTTTTGTCGTTGAGATTAACGATAACGAACCGAATTCCACTTTCTAAATATTCTATTCAATACGGATCTCTGTATTCAATATACTTTCAATCCTTTGTAACCGGCTGCAGTTTTATAAAACTGCAGCCGGTTTCCTTTCAAATATATGCAGGACAAACAACTGTTGCTCGACATTCAGGGCATCACCAAACGATTTGGTAACCTGGTTGCCAATGACCGGATAGGTCTTCAGCTGCAGGAGGGTGAAATTCTTGCCCTGCTTGGTGAGAACGGTGCCGGAAAGACGACGCTCATGAATATCCTGTTCGGGCACTATGTAGCCGATGAAGGATCAATTACCGTCTCAGGGATACCATTACAGCCCGGTTCTCCGCGGGAAGCACTGAAAGCCGGACTTGGCATGGTGCATCAGCACTTTACTCTCGCTGAAAACATGACGGTTCTCGACAATATCATGCTCGGGACGGAATCGATGTTTTCCTTCGGGAGAAAGGATGGCCGGGCCAGAGAGAAAATCCGGCGCCTTTGTGATCAATATGAGCTGGATGTTGACCATCGGAGCCTTGTCAAGCACCTTTCGGTAGGGCAGCGGCAGCGAGTTGAAATACTTAAAGCACTCTATCGTGATACCCGTATTCTTATTTTAGATGAACCTACGGCCGTTTTAACTCCGCAGGAGAGTGATCATCTTTTTGCAACCCTGCAGCTGTTGGTGGAAAAGGGACTGGCTGTTATTTTTATCACACATAAATTACGTGAGGTAGTGGCTGCCAGTGACCGCTGTGTTGTTCTTCGTCACGGTCGGGTAACGTATACCAGTGTGACAGCGGAGACCAGCATTGATGTCCTGGCCCGGGAAATGGTTGGAGGAGAGATTCCTGAGGTGAGACGCCCACCTGTTCAGTCGGGGGCGAATCTCTTGAAACTCGATACGATTACTGTTTCGGATCCTCATCACTATACTTTACTTGACAATCTTTCACTCACCGTTAACAGCGGTGAAATTATAGGTATTGCCGGTGTTTCCGGAAACGGTCAGACCCATCTCGCTGATCTTATATCGGGCCTCATCACACCGAACTCCGGTACTTTGTGTCTGCATGGCAGCGAAGTGAAAAAGTTCAGTCCGCAGGACATGATTCATCACGGGGTCGGGAGAATTCCAGAGGATAGAACAGGCACAGGTCTTATCGGTGATATGACCGTTAAGGAAAATCTGGCGCTTGAGAATTATACCAGATCCCCATTCAGTCGATTTGGCCTGCTCAATTTCAAGGCTCTGTCTCATCGAACACGTGAAATTACCAGTTGCTATGATGTGCGTTGCGGTGGCCCGGACAGTGCAGCCAGAAACATGTCCGGTGGAAATATGCAGAAGCTCATTCTGGGCAGAGTTCTATCAGAAAACCCTACTGTCATCATCGCCAACCAGCCGACCTGGGGTCTTGATGTCGGCGCAACCGCCTTTGTCCATCGCCAGCTTATTGAAGCCAGTAGAAACGGGGCCGGGGTAATTGTTATTTCAGAAGATTTAGACGAACTTTTCACTGTGGCTGATTTCATCCATGTTATGTATAAGGGCACGCTTTCAGAAAGAATCCGTCCTGCAGATACCAGCGCTCGTGATCTTGGGCTGGCCATGAGCGGTCAACGGTCTGTTTTGCATTCTGTGTCGCTGAAAGAGGTGCAGTCATGAGACTTGAACCGCGCGAAAACATCTCGCTGCTGCATAGAGCCATGGTGCCGGTAGGTGCTGCACTGGTGGCATTGCTGGTCTGTTCAGTACTTATTGTCTGGGCCGGTGCTTCTCCATTTGAGGCGCTCCTGCTTTTTATCAAAGGTTCTGTCGGCTCGAAGTTTGCCGTCTCAGAAACACTTACCCGAACTATTCCTCTGATCTTTACCGGGCTTGCCGCCGCAGTAGCTTTCAGGGCCAAACTCTGGAATATCGGTGCGGAAGGTCAGCTCTATGCAGGAGCCTGCATAGCTACCTGGCTTGGTACCGGTCTCATTGATCTGCCCGGCTGGTTAATGCTGCCACTGCTCTTTGCTGCTGGGGCAGTTGCAGGCGGCCTGCTGCTGCTCGGCCCGACCATGCTCAAAAACTGGCTGGCGGTGGATGAGGTTGTGACCACCCTGCTGCTTAATTTTATCGTGCTGCTCTTTGTAAACTGGCTGGTTTTCGGTCCCTGGAAAGATCCTATGGCTATGGGCTGGCCACAGGCTGCTCCTGTGGTCGATAGTGCCATTCTTGAGCCGTTGATTGCCAAAACACGACTTCACTGGGGTCTTGTAATCGGTCTGGTGGCTGCACTCTGTGTCTGGCTGGTAATGCGTTATACGACGTGGGGATATGAGATAAGGGCAGTGGGATGCAACCGGAAAGCCAGTACATTTGTGGGTATCCCGGTAAACAGCGTCATAATCAGAACAGCGCTCATTTCAGGAGGACTTGCCGGATGTGCCGGAGTTTCTGAACTCTGCGGTTTGAAGGGGTATTTAACGCTCGATCTGTCACCCGGTTTTGGTTATTCGGGTATTGTGGTGGCTATGCTGGCAGCTTTGCATCCGATCGGTGTAGTCTTCTCTGCACTTTTTATTGCCATGCTTTCCATCGGTGCCGATTCCATGAGCCGTTCGCTCAACATTTCAAATTATATCGCTGATGTTGCTACCGCTGTGTCGCTGCTGGCGGTGCTGGTCAGCATGCTTCTGACCAGATACAGGATTCGGTGGAGATAGGCTATGGATATTCTGCATCTTCTTCTTGAAACAGGGTTCTGGGTTGCGACTGTACGCATGGCAACTCCGCTCATTTTCGGTACTCTCGGTGAGCTTATCTGTGAGCGGGCCGGAGTGCTGAATCTCGGTATCGAAGGTATAATGGCCGCGGGTTGTATGGCGGGCTGGACCTGGGTCTATTTTGGCGGGGATCTCTGGACCGGAATAGTGTTTGCTGCTTTCATCGGAGCGATGTTCGGGCTGTTGCATTCGCTTTTCACCGTTCATCTTGGCTTGTCTCAGCACGTGACCGGCTTGGGAATAACCATGCTGGCTTCAGCGCTTTCTTCCTTTATTTTCAGAATGCTGCTGCCATCTGCGACTACACCGCCCAAGATTGTGCCGTTTGCTCCTGTTAAAATCCCGGTGCTGGGTGATATTCCGGTGCTTGGTGAAATTCTTTTTTACCAGTCGCCGGTTACTCTGCTGGCTTTTCTGGCTGTCATCGGTGTCGCCTGGTTTTTGTATAAAACGCCAGCCGGGCTGGCGCTCTGTATGACCGGTGAGAACCCTATGGCCGTTGAGTCGCAGGGGCTTTCTGTTTTTGCCATCCGCACTTTGGCGGTAATGGCGGGCAGTGCACTGATGGCAATTGGCGGTGCCTTTCTGACCATGTCCGCTTTTGATGCCTATTATATCGGCATGGTAAACGGCCGTGGCTGGATATGTATTGCCCTGGTGGTCTTCTCTTCATGGAAGCCGGGTAAGGCCCTGCTCGGAGCGGTGCTTTTTGCTGCGTTTGATGCGATGCAGATGCGGGTACAGCAACAGGCATCCATGGTTGTGCCGTATCAGTTTTACCTGATGATGCCGTATGTTTTTTCCATCCTTGCCCTGATTATTATGTCGCGGCGTTCAGCCTACCCTAAGGCTTTGTTGATTCCATTCAGAAAAGGGGAGCGATAAGGAGAACGTATGTTTGATCTGATCGTGCGAAATGCCAGGTTGTCACAGCAGAAGCAACTGGTTGATATAGCTGTTGCCGGTGGCCGGATAGTGGAAATGTCACCGTCAATCGGCGGTGTCGGAGTTGAAGAAATTGACGCAGCAGAATATCTTGTTTCACCCCCCTTTGTGGACTGTCATTTTCATCTTGATGCAGCTCTAACTCTGGGGGTGCCGAGATTAAACGACAGCGGCACTCTGCTCGAAGGCATCCAGATCTGGAGTGAATTAAAACCTGATTTGACCGCTGAAGCAATAAAGGCGAGAGCTATTGAGATGCTGCATTGGTCCATTGCCCGCGGAACACTTGCCATCCGTACTCATGTCGATGTCACTGACCCGAACCTGCTGGCAGTTGAGGTACTGCTTGAAGTACGAAAGGAGATGCAGGAGTGTGTGGATCTGCAGCTTGTAGCCTTTCCTCAGGACGGTCTGCTGCGTACTCCGGCAGGACGTGAACTCCTGGTGGCCGCTCTTGATAAGGGTGTCGATGTCATCGGCGGGATTCCTCATTTTGAGAGAACCACTGCTGAGGGCAGCGCATCCATTAGCTGGCTTTGCGAACTTGCGGCGGAGCGCGGTCTACTTGTCGACATCCATTGTGATGAGAGCGATGATCCGCTTTCACGTCACATTGAACATCTGAGCTCTGAGACTCGCCGCCTGGGGCTCGGCAACAGAGTGACAGCTTCACACCTGACCAGCATGCATTCGATGGATAATTATTATGTCAGCAAGTTGCTGCCCCTGATGGCTGAGTCTGGCATTCAGGCTATCTGTAATCCTTTGATCAATATTCATTTGCAAGGAAGGCATGACAGCTATCCCAAAAGAAGAGGGCTGACACGGGTACCGGAGTTGCTTGCAGCCGGAGTAAACGTGGCGTTCGGCCATGATTGCGTGATGGATCCGTGGTATCCGATGGGCAGTCATGATATGCTCGAAGTTGCCCATATGGGTGCGCATTGCCTGCAGATGATGGGCGCCGGCCAGATGGATACAATGTTCAGCATGGTTACTTCACGGGGTGCCGAGGTAATGCAGCTTGCAGAGTATGGTCTGCACGTCGGTAAGCAGGCGGATTTCGTTATTTTACAGGTGAAGAATTCTCTTGATGCGATTCGTCTCAAACCTGCACGACTGGCCGTTATCCGCAAAGGGAAGTGCATATCACGAACCCCTGAGGTGAGGGCGGAACTTAATATGGCAGGTGAGATTAAGCGGGTAGATTTTCAGAAAGGCTAACCAACTATTAACAGGAAACAGCATTGCAGTTGGTGGATGGGGATTGAACTCCCTCAGGTAAAACTCATAACTTCGTTAATTTTTGCAGCTAAATCCTGTATTGAAAACGGTTTCTGGATACACTTGATACCTGTATCAAGAACACCTTTATGAGCGATAATATCAGCAGTGTAACCTGACATGAAAATACACCGAATGTCTGGCCGTGTTCTCACTATAGTTACGGCCAGTTCACGACCATTCATTTCTGGCTCAAGAATATTTTTACTTTAAGAAGGCAAGGCGTGCTTCATCTTCAACCACCAGCACCATTTCCATGTTCAGAGGAGTGGTGCAACAGGAGTTGTTTTCTTCATTATCTGGTCTGTACCCTGATACCTCGATATACTCAATGTTGATCCCCGGCCTGGCTCTCTGGTGAGGTTGATTATTATTTGCCAAAAGGTAAAGGCAAATTGCCTATCGCCAGTCTGCCCCATTCTCTACCTGTAAGTACCATGCCTCCTCAATACTCCGCCGGAAGGCAGATGTGTAACAGGAGACTATTGAGATGGTCCCTGGTTGATCGAACCGTGGTATCCGGCGAGAATTTCGGCTATGATAGAGGTCATTTATACAAAAGCAGGTATTTTCAGGCAGGATGGTGTGATCTGCGAAGGCAAGTAAAAAATCGGAAATGTTAAAAAGAGATAGTTATGGCAACTTCGTACCTTGTGAGGTGCTGTTCACTATATTTAAGGGATTTTATAAATGGAAAGGATCGTTGCTAAATTTGGTGGTTCGAGTGTTGCAGATGGAGAGCAGATACGGAAGTTGCGAGCCATTGTAGAGGCTGACCCGAGGCGGAAGATTATCGTGGTTTCTGCACCGGGCAAGCGACATGCGACGGAGAGCAAGCTCACAGACCTGCTTTATCTCTGTCATGAAATGGCTTCGATGACCACCGGCATCAGTGAACCGTTCGGTTTGATCCGGGGCAGGTACGCGGCAATCGTGGCAGAATTGGAACTTGATCCTGCGGTACTTGATGATCTCGACAGATTCGGAGAAGAACTCACTGCAGGCTGTTCTCGTGATTACGCTGCTTCCCGCGGCGAATATTTTTCGGCCAGAGTGATTGCCGATTATCTTGGTGCTGAGTGTATCGATCCTGCGGAACATATCGTTATCCGTGCCAATGGCACCATTGATCCTGAGAGTTATGAACACCTCGGGGCACGGCTTGCCGACCTCGAAAGCCGTTATGTTATTGCCGGCTTCTATGGCCGCGACCGGGATGGGAAGGTAAAGACGTTCTCTCGTGGAGGCTCAGATATTTCAGGGGCCATTGCTGCCAGAGCTGCGGGGGCTGTGCTGTACGAAAACTGGACAGATACCTCTGGTATACTGATGTCTGACCCGCGTATTATTGACAATCCTCGCCCTATTGCAGAGATTACGTTCCGTGAAATCCGCGAGATGGCCTACATGGGTGCATCTGTTTTTCATGATGAGGCAATCCTGCCAGTTCGTGAGGCCGGCATTCCTATCAGGATCAGAAACACCAATCGTCCGGAGGATGCAGGAACACTCATCAGCACAGTTTTGAGCGAAGCAACCATTGCTAATACGGAAATAGCAGGTATCGCCGGTAAGAAAGGCTTTTCCATGATATGTATGGAGAAATCCCTGATGAATCGAGAAGTGGGTTTTGTTTATCGGCTTCTCGGAATTCTGAGCGAACATGGCGTGAGTTTTGAGCAATGTCCTTCAAGTATAGATTCGGTAAGCGTAATCATCGAGGATGACGCTATGCATGGGCTTGATGATGTATTGCTCGAGAAGATTCGTCGTCAGCTGGAACCAGACAGCCTTGTTCTGGAAAAAAATCTGGCTCTGGTTGCAGTGGTCGGTGAAGGCATGGTGAGAACGGTCGGTATTTCAGGTAAGATCTTTAGCGCTCTTGGCCGGGCAGGTATCAATGTTCGTGTTATTAACCAGGGGGCGTCAGAGATCAATATCATAATAGGTGTCAGTGATTCCGATTATGAGGCCACGGTACGTACTCTCTATGATGCTTTTGTCTGTGGCCGATAGCGCCTTTTTCAGGAAATACGCAGCCACCTGATTGAGCAGTCACTCCTCACTTTCTACAGCATGGAATAGTGGGGAGCAAGGAGAGAGGTCAGAAGTGTCTCCGGCTGTGTATTATTTTTACTTTGCATCTCACGTTTCAGAAATTGCTTAAGAGCACTGCAAGCATCGTCTGACAGACTTCTTCCTCTTCAACGTTTACATTGTTATCCGGCTGCGGATAATCAAAAATTTTAAGAAGGTGCCACGTGAAGACGGGCATACCTGGTTAGGAATATGGTATAGTAATTGCTTGGACAATCCGTAAGGATCTGTTGCAATGTGAGTTATGATTAAAAGACACATTATTCTGTCTACTTTCAGGTGATGGTGATGCGATGGCGACAACGAACTGTGTCAGAGTTTACATCCCGAAGCAAATTCTCTTTACAGCAGTTTTACTGCTGTGTCTCCTGAAGGCCCCGATAAGTATTGCGACTGCGGCGGATAGTCCGGTTAAGATTGGGGTCCTTGCCAAGCGTGGTGTAGCGCAATGCCTCAAAGAGTGGACTCCGACCGCTGACTACCTTTCCAGCCGGATTCCCGGCTACCGTTTTGTTATCGTTCCGCTCAGCCATTCAGCAGTTGAGGGGAGTGTCAGAGACCGAAAGGTTGATTTCATCCTGGCCAATTCAGCAATATATGTCGAGTTGGAGCAACTGTACGGCATCAACAGGATCGTCACCATGAAAGAGCAACGTAATGGGAAGATCTTTTCAAAATACGGAGGCGTTATTTTCACCAGGTCATCACGAACCGATATCAGAAACTTCCAGGACATCAGGGGGAAATCGGTTATGGGAGTTGCTGAAGATTCTCTTGGTGGCTGGATGATGGCCTGGCGTGAACTTGAGGAAAGCGGCATACGACCGCAACGTCACTTTGCCTCCCTGAAATATGGCGAAACCCATGACAGTGTTGTTTTTGCTGTACGAGACGGTAATGCTGAGGTCGGGGTAGTACGTACCAATACTCTTGAAACAATGGCCGATGAGGGCAAGATTGATCTGAACGATTATTATGTCCTGCCTTCGCCGGTAATGTATGGTGAACCTTCTCCATATCTCCGAACAACCCGCGAGTACCCTAACTGGCCAATGGCCGAGGTGAAGGGCACACCTGACGAATTAGCTGAAAAGGTCGCTATGGCTTTGCTGGCCATGGAAATTGATTCGCCCGCCGTTCTGGCTGCGGGATATGCGGGCTGGACAATACCGCTGAATTATCAGCCGGTGATGGAGTGCATGATGGCTTTGCATGTCGGGCCATATAAGGATTTCGGGACTATCACGCTGGCGGATATGCTTCGCAATTATGGGCTCTGGATTCTTGTTGGATTCATTGTGCTGTGCAGCCATTTTGCCTTCACCGTGCTTGTCGTGAAGCTCAATCGACGTATCCGCGGAGCACATCTGTCACTGTTGCAGGAGATAGAACTTCACAAAAAGCTTGATAAGGAACTGGAGCAGGCAAAGGAGCAGGCTGAAGCGGCAACCGAGGCTAAAAGTCAGTTCCTGGCCAACATGAGTCACGAGATACGTACCCCTATGAATGGTATTATTGCCGCGACCGACCTGGCGCTTGCGGAGGACATTTCACCAGAGGTTGAGCATTATCTGCAGATTGTTCAGAATTCAGCCGGCACTTTACTGGGAATAATCAATGATATCCTTGATTATTCCAAAATAGAGGCGGGCCAGTTGGAGTTGAAAGAGCGTGTTTTCAGGCTCGATGAAATGTTTGATCGGGTAATGGATGTTTTTTTGAACCAGACAGCTGAAAAAGGCATCGAGTTACTGGTTGATATTGATAAGGATACCCCGCGGATTCTGCTGGGGGACTCATTGAGGCTACAGCAGATACTGACGAATCTGATAAGTAATTCAATCAAATTTACCGGGGCGAACGGTATAATTCTGGTAAGCGTTCGGGAGACGACCAGCGCAGAAGAGAAGCTAAGCGCAGACCAGGTAATACTCACCTTTGCTGTGAAAGACACAGGCACGGGAATTTCGCCCGATTATCTGCCGATGTTATTTACCCCTTTTACCCAAGGCGATTCCTCTTCCACCCGACAATATGAAGGCACGGGACTGGGGCTCAGTATCTGTCAGAAATTCGTTTCAATGATGAAGGGCACTATCAGTGTCAGTAGCGTACTCGGTCAGGGATCTACTTTCACCTTTACCGTGCGACTGGTGCGGGCAGGTGTTGTTCCGGCATCAACCTTTACCATTCCTGCTGATATTCAGGGGTTGAATGTTCTGGTGGTGGATGATTGTGCGGATAGCAGGGTGATAATGACAAAGATCCTCACTTCATTGGCTTTCCGGGTTGAAAGTCTTTCATCAGGACTTGATGCCCTGCAACGGTTGCAGCAGCAGGATAAAGGAGTGGTGGATCTGATTCTGATGGATTGGAAGATGCCGAAGATGGATGGCATCGAGGTCTCACGAAAGATCCGTAAGGAATTGCAGTTGACTCTTCCGATCATTATGATGACTGCGTTTTCCCGTGAAGTTCATAAATCGGAAGCGGAGGATGCGGGCACCAACGGCTTTCTTACTAAGCCTATCTTTCAGTCAACATTGTTTGATGCCATAATGGATGCTTTTGGCAAAGAAGGCAGTCGTAAACGTGGTTCGAAACGTGATTTTACCACCAGAGCCTCAATGTATAAAAAACATCTCAAGGGTTTTAAAATTCTGGTGGCTGAGGATAATCACACCAACCGACAGGTAGCACAGGCTATTCTCGGCGGTGCCGGGATTGTGGTGGATCTTGTTGTTAATGGACTCGAAGCCGTTGAAGCAGTGCAGGCACAACGTTACGATGCGGTGTTGATGGATATTCAGATGCCGGTCATGAACGGCTATGTCGCGACCCAGAACATCAGAGCCATTGCGGGGTGTAAGACCTTGCCGATTGTTGCCATGACAGCACATGCCATGAAGGGAGATGAGGAGAAATGTCTGGAAGCGGGGATGGATGGCTATGTCGCCAAGCCAATTAATCAGGATCGTCTTTTTTATACTCTCTGGCATCTTTTACGAAACCGTAAACGAAGTGCTGATCTCGTAGTCGAAACGGCTGTAAGTGCAGCTGTTGCAGCTGAAAAATCACAGGATACTACAGTGCAAATCATGCCGTCTGCACAGGCACCGCCAGACCTTCCCGGAATTGATGTGCAGGCGACACTTGAGGCAACAGGTCTTGACTGGCTGACATTACAGACAATTCTTGCCGGCTTTTTTATTGATAACAGTAGCACAGTCGGGGCAATCCAGCAGGCGGCGAATAGCGGAAATATGGATCACTTACTGCGTCTTGCTCACGCCTTGAAAGGCAGTGCGGCGAATGTCGGGGCATATGAATTGCAGCAGGCGGCTGGAGCACTTGAGCGAGCTTGCAGCGCTCAGGTTTCACCTGAGATAATTACCGGTCTGGTTGATGTGCTCCAGAAAACGCTGGAGCGGCTTCTCGCCGTACTGGAGCCGTTGTCTTCTGCTACGGTGAAACCTGATAATAGTTCATTTGCAGCGGTAGAGGAAAACACCGATTCACAACAATTGCTGAAAGCACTTGCCGAAGCGATAGAGCGTTCTGATCCTGAAGATATTTCTGACTATACCTCTAAAATTGTGCGAACTCTGAGTGGATATGCAGGTGTAGAAAGCGAAATACTGGCGAAGTTAGAAACGCAGACCCGTCGTTATGATTACGATCAGGTACATGACACAATAGAAGAAATTCGTGAAGCTCTGGAGGAACATTCATGACGCAATCGGAGCCACTTGTCCTGATCGTTGATGACAATGCAACAAATATTGACCTGCTGGTGAGCACCCTGAAGGCTGATTACCGGCTCGGTATAGCCAAAAACGGAGCGAAGGCCCTGGCGTACGCAACGAAATACCATCCAGATCTCATTCTTCTTGATGTCATGATGCCGGAGATGGATGGGTACGAGGTGTGTGAACGGTTGAAAGAAAATCCTGAAACCCGTTCGATCCCGTTGATATTTATTACGGCAAAGAGTGAAACAGCCAGTAAGACAAAAGCCTTTGAAATGGGAGCGGTTGATTATATAACCAAGCCTTTTCATGCAGCGGAGGTTCGGGCCAGGGTTCAAACGCATATAGCCCTTGAAGAAATGAAATGCCGTTTGCGTTCACATAACGAGATGCTTGAACAGAGTGTGAAGCAGAAGACACTTGAGATTCAGGAAATGCTTTCAGGTAGTATCTATAGTATGGCCCTGATGGTGGAAATACGTGATCCGTATACGGCAGGACATCAGGCGAGGGTTGCGCAACTGGCGTGTGCGATTGCCGGGAAGATGGGATTGTCGGCACGTATTACAGAGGGAATTAATATAGCGGGACTCCTTCATGATGTGGGTAAAATCCGTATCCCGGTATCAATTCTTAACAGAACCGGTCAGTTACTTGATGCTGAGATGGAGGTCATTAAAATTCATCCGCAAATAAGCTTTGAGATCCTTAAAAATATTCCATTTCCCTGGCCCTGTGCCCAGATGGTTTTCCAGCATCATGAGCGGATGGATGGGACTGGTTACCCGCTCGGACTTCGGGGAGACGATATGCTGCTTGAGTCAAGAATCCTGGCTGTGGCGGATGTGACAGAGGCAACGAGTTCCTTCAGACCTTACCGACCAGCTCAGGGAGTTGCGGCGGCCCTGAAGGAGTTGCGTGAACATCGGGGAACCGCTTATGACCGGGATGCTGTGGATGCCTGTCTTGAACTGTTTGAAAAGGATGGTTTTCAATTTGAATATAAAGAACAGAAAACAGCACCTATTCTCTGTGTTGCATCGTCAGAAACAATTGACTCAAGTATGCC
>JBFHGS010000015.1:0-41465 GCA_041582995.1 Desulfopila sp.
ATCTGGATGGTGAGTTATCTATACAGGTTGTTGAGGGAGAAGGCTTTTTCCTTGGTGATAATGATGCAGAGATTCCTGCGGCAAAAGGAGATATTCTGGTGTCAGAAATCCGTGAACCGCATGGTGTACGCGCAACGACAAAAATGCGCATAGTCGTGACCATTGCTCCGCCAATCTGATCAGGGTTAGCGGGCAGCAGGAGCGTTTCCGTAACGAAGAACGTTACGGAAAGTTACTTAAACAATGTGGAGGAATATACCATGGCAGCAAAAATCAGTATTGATGAAGATGAATGCATTGGCTGCGAGGCGTGCGTTGAAACCTGCCCGTCTGTTTTCGGCTTTAATGACGAAGATTCAAAAGCCTTTGTTATCGAAGGTTCAGATCCTGATGCGGACTGCGTTGATGATGCCATAGCATCCTGCCCCGCAGAGTGTATCGAAAAGAGTTAATCTCCCGAGTTACAACATCAGTAAACACGAAACCGGTATTGCAGCAGCTGACAATGCCGGTTTTTTATGTCAATTCAAGGGGCTGCTGATGTCGGCAGGTGAGGTGTGTGAAACGTATTATGATATCCTGTTACGTTGATTTACGACCAATTGGAAGAGGAGCAGTCTGATGCGGGAAAAAAAACGAATAGCGCTTGTCGCACATGATAATCGGAAAAAAGATCTGATGGAGTGGGTTGAGTTTAATTTTCAAACATTGTTGTCGCATCAGCTCATTGCCACAGGTACAACCGGACGAGTACTCGAAGAAGTTTTAAATAAAAATATCGGCAGAGAAGACATCAGTAAGTCTCCGGCTCATGTTTACAGGCTGAAGTCAGGGCCGCTAGGTGGTGATCAGCAGTTGGGAGCTATGATTGCTGAAGATAGAATTGATATTCTTATATTTTTTTGGGACCCGATGCAACCGCAGCCTCATGATGTTGATGTAAAAGCGCTGCTCCGTATATCCGCAGTATACAATATACCGGTGGCATGCAACCGTTCAACCGCCGACTTCATAATATCCTCTCCTCTTCTCAAAGAGGCTTATCAGCAGCGGTTGAAGGATTATTCAGTGTACCTTTCCCGTGATGTCGGTTGAAATCTCCTGAATTGATATGTGTTATCAAGTGATCATGATTTTAATGTACCGGCATGTCGTGTTAAAAATCTGTCCAGTGCACCGGCAAAAGCCTGTCGATCATTCTTGTTGAGAGCAGGGGGGCCACCGGTATCGATGCCGCTGGCGCGCAATTCATCCATAAAGTCTCTCATGCTGAGGCGGGATCGTATGTTTTCAGTTGAATAGAATTCTCCTCTCGGGTTCAGGGCATGGCCTTTTTTGTCGATCACTTCGGCTGCCAGAGGTATGTCTGCTGTGATAACCAGATCACCTGCTACCATTCTTTTTACTATTTCATTATCTGCAACATCAAGGCCCGGGGCAACACGTATAGAATTAATCAGGCGTGATGGCGGTGTCCGTAACGGGCGATTGGCAACCAGGGTGAGTTCTGTGCCTGTTCTATCGGCTGCTTTATACAAAATTTCCTTGATTACTACTGGACAAGCGTCGGCGTCCACCCATATTTTCATGCCAGTCTCTCTACTATAGGTTCAGGAGTATGTTCTTTTTTGGTTGTTTTCATCAAATTTAAAAAAAATTCAAGTAAGGGTTGATGTCAAAAGCAAACTGAGGTATAAAGTCGCCTCTTCGTTCGCACCAGTAGCTCAGCTGGATAGAGCAACGGACTACGAATCCGTAGGTCGGGAGTTCGAATCTCTCCTGGTGCACCAGTTTTTCCAGGCGTTACATCATGTAATCATTCAGCCTGTTTCAATATAGAGGGTCGGTACGTTTTCGTACCGACCCTTTTTTTATGCCGTTGTATTTTCGGGCTCCTGAAATCGTATAAAAAAGACCAGACCTGTAAACACCAATACAATACCGGCAACTGCTGTAGTGTCGGGAAAGGGTGTTCCCAGCAGCATCATTTCCCCGGCCATGGCGAAGATAACCTCGCTTGATTGTGTCGCATCCACGGCTGCAAGTTCACTTGGCTTTTGAGATTTGTTCCGTGCCAGCAGAAAAAGGCTTGTGGCAATGATACCTGAAAAAAGAGCGACCAGTGCAGTGTTGAGAATCTGTCCCTGTGACGGGGGTTGTGGGCGCCCTGTACCAATGACCACGAGCCAGAAAGGTACGGAGCCGAGCGATAACAGCAGCACCTTGTTGAAGGTGTTTTCGAGAAGCGGGTCATAAATGGCCGGGAGAGACGGGTTGCCGTTTTTGGCTTCCCAGACCAGTTGATTGCCGATGGGGTAACAGAAGGCGGCAACCAGCACCGGCAATGCACCCATAAATATTCCACCGATGTTTGTGAGGTCGGCATGGCTGCAATTTACCAGTAGAACTCCGGCGAAAACTATAAGAGAAAAAAGCCACACCTTTTTAGGGAAAGACCTGCCAAAAGCCATAAGTACTACAAGTGAGGCGATAATGGTCAGCTGCCAGGTCGAGGCGATAACCCATCCTGGAGCATGGTCGGCACTGTAACAGATCAAGGCATAAAAACCGCCAAAGCCAATACTGCCCGCGAGTGTCCAGAACAGCCAGTTTCGAGCAAATAGCCGTATTACCTGCCATGGTGTTCTCAATCCTTGAAAAAGAGCGACAAGCAGCAACAGAAATATGATCATGAACCCATAGCGAAGTGAGGCTGACCAGATCCAGTGACCGCCTTCAAGGCTCATCATTCGGTTAAGTATAAAGGATGAACTGAAAAAAAGACCTGAGAGCAGACCGAGTGCAAGAAGTTGAATCATTATAGTCGTATTGAGTGTTGGGGAGTTGTTGAGTCGTCCGGGACTGTGTTTCTGGAATGTTGAAGCTGCAGGCGGGGAATATATCTCTTCTATCACTACAACAGATAGAGAAGCTGTTCAAGCAGAAAGCCGAGCAGCCGACAGTACATTTTTTTCATCCTTCCCTGCTATTTTTGACTTGTGTCAAAGATATGCGGTGACCAGCGGGGTACTCTGGATGTGGAAATTACGACCGGCAGAGAAAACCGGGAACACTATATAGGAATGAATGTCAGGGTGAGTATATGAATATCGTTGAACTGTTGCTTGGGAAATCTTCAGTGTGCAAAAAACAGGTATGTTGGTCGTGGCTTGGTGCTTTTGCTGGTATTGCTCTGGTATCGTTTATAACCAGTTTTGTCCTCGACGGTACCGGGTTGACGCTCATCATAGGTTCGTTCGGGGCTTCAGCCGTTCTTATCTACGGGGCTGTGGAGAGTCCGCTGGCTCAGCCCCGTAACTTGCTGGGCGGCCATTTTTTATCAGCGTTGATAGGTGTGAGTGCCTTCCAGCTTTTTCCGGACATGGTCTGGCTGGCGGCGCCTGTGGCTGTGGCAACTGCCATTGCGATTATGCAGCTGACGGATACTTTACATCCTCCGGGTGGTGCAACTTCACTTATCGCGGTTATTGGTGGTGAGCAGATTCATGGCTTGGAATATATGTATGCCATATTTCCGGTCAGCACCGGGGCGGTGTTGATGCTTCTCGTCGCCTTAGGTGTGAACAAAATTGCTCCGGGGCGTACTTATCCGAAACCGAAAATAAGCTGACAGCGCGGGTTCAACCCTGAAAGAGTTTTCGTACATCTTTTAAGTGAAGTGATGGGCAGATAACAATAACACGCTGGTTTTCCTTGATGTGCGTATCACCGACAGCGATGTGCCAGCCCTCTTCTCTCAGAACACTGCCGATAATCAGTTTATCGCTGTAGTACTTATCGAGTTTTGAGAGTGGTTTTTTCGTGATAGGGGACTTCGGAGCGGCCACGAGCTCTACCACTTCTGCATCAAAACCGTGCAGATGTGCAACGGAAAAGAGCTCGTTTCTGCGGATGAATTTCAGAATTTCGTTGCCGGCCATTACTTTTTTATTCAGGGCGATATTGGAGCCCGTGGTTTGGGCCAGTACCAGATAATCTTCTTTTGTTACAAGAGAAATAGTTCTAGCTTCGCTGTTGCTGCCGTTTTTCTGCTCTTTACGCATCAGATTTTTGGCCAGCAGGCAACTCATGATGTTTGTTTCATTTTCGCCGGTTGTGGCAATGAATGTATCTACACTCAAGAGCCCAGCCGCATTGAGGACATTGGCATCAGACCCGTCACCGCATAAGACTTCGGTTTGAGCCAGTTGGTAAGAGAGTTCTTCTGCACGTATGTCGTCATTTTCTATAAGTGTGACATGCACGGATTTCTGCAGCATTTCAGCCACCCGCAGCCCAACCAGCCCACCACCAAGGACCATTACCTTCTGCTGGCGATGCAGCTGGACATCCGTGAGTTGCATCAGTCGTGGCAGATGGTTATTCGCCACCATGATGAAGACCTGATCGTGAGGAATCAACTGCTGGTCACCGCCCGGAATAATGGTGCTCATACCTCGAGCGATAGCCACAACTCTGAAGGGAAATTCGTTGTATTCACGGGAGATGTCTTTGAGCTTCTTGTTGGCAAAAAGTGACCGGTCGGTGATATCTGTTGCCAGCAACTGTATCTGACCTTCAGCAATATCGATGATTTCATTTCCGGCATTGAGCTTGATCAGTCTGACGATTTCCTGGGCTGCCAGCTCTTCAGGGTTGATCAAGAGGTCTATTTTGAGATCTTGCGAGGTAAGTATAGAGTCTTCTTCGCCGAATTGCCGTGTACGCACCCTGACGATTTTTCTGCGGATACCGAAGCGGTCGCCAATGATGGAGGATAACATATTTACAGCATCATTATTGGTTGCTGCGATGAGATACTGCATTTTACCGGCATCAGCTTCTTTCCAGCAGTTTATATCAAGGGCGTTGCCCTTGATCAGCCGGGCATCAATCTGGCCGTCGGCACGCGAAAGTACTTTTGGGTCCGGTTCTATAATAGTGATGGCGTATTCTTCATGGGCGAGTCGTTTAGCGAGATAATAGCCCACTCCACCAAGGCCCAGAATCAGAATGTTTTCTGGAGGATGTTTTCTTTTTCTGAACATAGCTGAGACCCTGTAGCCTGTCGTGTACAGCATGAACAGGCTGGTAATGCCACTTCGGCCGGTACCTGAAGGAGGGCGGAAGATAATGCTGGTATTACAGATATTCCGGATGATACTTCAGCGTTTTCATACTGTATTAGATTTTGCTTGTCAATATCGACAGCCATTGTGACATTGCCATCAAGTACCTCAGTGGCTGAGTGAATATTTGGAACATTCATTGCAACGTTGTTTCATGTAAGTTTCATGTAAGCAATAGGTTTGATACCGCAGGTAAGGTGAAAAGGTATGGATGTAAACATGAGTGGGCTGAATTTTCAGGCAATGGCACTGAATAAAGCCGGATTTGATCAGGAAAGTTTATTGAAAACACTGGAAAAATCAGAAGGTACAAAGCTTAACGCTGTAGCTATGGAAGCACGTCCGGTTGAGAAGATACAGCCGGAAAAAACAGGCCGCATAGATGTTTACGCCTGATTACTGCACAGTCGAGAGACGTAACCGGCTTACAGAAGTGTAATATGTAATACGGATACGTTGTAGGTAATCGCCATAGGGAGGCGATGGACGGTATTATGAACATACTGAATACCGTTATTCACAGAGGGACGAAGTGTGTCCCTCTGTTTTTTATCTCAGTACCACAGAAACTCAGCATGTGCCCATAAAGCGATTTTGTAGTGGATATGTCATTGCTGACATGTTCAGGGGGCAAGCTGGAGGTCTGATATCGTAAAGAATTTTCTGTGACAGAACCTGCCTGAAAGTTAACGTTTTCAAACCTCAAACCTCATACTTTCATAGTTGTGGATGAGTATGGGCGATCATATTTCTCGCCTTTTACTCCAGATTCCATATTTCTTTGAGATGGCTTATACCTGTGTGGTTGGTAAGGTCGAGGTGGATAGGAGTGATGGAGACATATCCGTCGTGAAGGGCTCTCACGTCAGTATCTTCACTTGCATCCTTCACCGGGGTTCCTCCGCCTATCCAGTACCGTTTTCGGTTCCAGGGGTCAACTGTCTCCTGAATGGCATTTTCCCACAGTCTGCGTCCCTGGCGTGTAATGCGTATTCCCTTATAGCTGTTTCCTGCAGGAACGTTCATGTTGATAAGTGTGTTAAGGGGCAGAGTATTATCTATAATTTTTGCCGCCGCTTTACGTGCCAGCTCCGCAGCGGTGGTGTAATCAAGAGGGGATTGTCCTGCCAGTGATACTGCCATTGATGGTACACCATAGATGGTTCCTTCCATAGCTGCTGAGACAGTCCCTGAGTAGGATATGTCGTCACCGATGTTGGCGCCTGCATTAATGCCGGAGACCAGCAGGTCTGGTTTTTGATTGAGGATCTTGCCAAGAGCAAGGATTACACAGTCGGTGGGGGTGCCGTCGACTGTGTATGTGTCCTCTGCAATTTTGTGCACATGGAGTGGCCGACTCATGGTGAGAGAGTGTGAGACAGCGGAGTTGTCCCGATCGGGGGCCACGACAATGGTTCTGCCCAGAGGGCTCATTGCCTGCCGCAGGGCTTCTAGACCCTGACTGTGAATACCGTCATCGTTGGTAACCAGTATGGTGCGCATAATTGATACTTATCCAGAGCAGGTGCTGTTTATGTAGTATTGGGCTATTGTATTTTGCTCAACAGTTCAGATAGCTTAATGTCTATTTAAAGGGAGGTGCAGGTTGGCCTCGCTGATGGCAATTTCCCAGAAGGCGGCGATTATCGGGTTAGTTCTACTTTTGTCGGCTGTGCAGACACCGACGGAAAAATGTTTGAGTTTTGGGGAGACATCAAGAATTTTTACCTGCTCCCCTAGAAGACTTTGCTCAAGCACCAGTTGCGGTACAACACCGACTCCGCAACCCATGCCGACCATGGCAATGATCGCTTCGTTACCTGCAACCTGCGAATAGATATTGGGCTCGATACACTTTTCGGCAAACCAACGGTTAACCCTGTCTCGACTCAGGCCTCTTTCGGCAACTATTATTGGTGTCTGCCGCCAGTCTATTTCGTTGTTTGTATATATCACTGTCTGTGTTTGGTCATTGGGGGCGATGAAAATAAGCGGTGTTTTGATGAGCTCGATAAAATCAAGCCCCTCCGGCTGGGAGTCAGGCAGGGCCGCAACAGAAATATCAGCTTCACCGTTATGCAGTTTAAAAAGTGCTTTTGCGGCATCCCCGGTTTGCAGGTGCAGAAAGACTTCGGGGTGAGCGGTCCGAAACCGGCGGAAAATTGTGGGCAGGATCGACAGAATAGCCGTGACAGAGCAATAAATTGACAATTCGCCACGCAATATGTTGTCATGTGAGAGTGTGTTTTGCAGCCTGGTCCAACGGTTAATTGTTTCTTCAGCATATTCTCTGAAGATGTTACCTGCAGCTGTAAGCCTGACCGAGCGTTTATCGCGATGGAACAATTCCTGATCAAGTTCATTTTCGAGTCGTTGCATTGCTCTGGTTAAACCTGACGGGGTGATATTGCATGCCTGACTGGTTCGACCAAAGTGCAGTGTTCCTGCGAGATGCCGGAAAAGCTTGAGTTCTCTTATGTTCATAGGCTTGCGATGTAGAGGCAGAAGACCGGCCGGATTCATTGAGCCGGTGAAATGAGCAAAAAAGTTTTGTTGCGTAATATGCAACATTGTATCACGAACAATTCAATTGACGCAATAGACGTTTCTCAATATAAGAAGTCTAATGCCGAATACGCGCAGTTCGTTTACTTTTGGAAAAATACAAAATCAGGGAGATAGAAATGGGTGCAAATTATTTCAATACCTTGCCGCTTCGTCGGCAGCTTGAAGAGCTTTCCCAATGCCGCTTTATGGATTCTTCTGAATTTGAGGGTGTTGATGCTCTTAAAGGAAAGAAGGTTGTCATCGTTGGTTGTGGAGCACAGGGCCTGAATCAGGGCCTGAACCTGCGCGATAGTGGTCTTGACGTCTCTTACGCCTTGCGCGAGGCAGCAATTACCGGAAAGCGTCAGTCCTGGAAAAACGCCACTGACAATAATTTCGTAGTTGGCTCATATGAAGAATTGATTCCGAATGCTGATCTGGTAATCAACCTGACCCCGGATAAGCAGCACACCGATGTTGTGTCTACTGTAATGCCCTTGATGAAGAAAGGCGCTTGTCTCTCCTATTCACACGGCTTTAATATTGTTGAAGAGGGCATGAAAATAAGGGAAGACCTGACAGTTATCATGGTTGCCCCGAAAGGACCGGGGACTGAGGTTCGTGAGGAATATAAGCGTGGTTTCGGTATTCCAACTCTGATTGCTGTTCATGGTGAGAATGATCCGAATGGTGAAGGTTGGGAAATAGCCAAAGCGTACTGTTGTGCCACCGGTGGGGATCGTGCAGGTGTGCTTCAGTCTTCTTTCGTTGCTGAAGTTAAATCTGACCTTATGGGCGAGCAGACAATTCTCTGTGGTATGCTGCAAGCTGGATCTCTTCTGCTCTTCGACAAGATGGTCGAGAAGGGGATGGATGCAGGTTATGCTTCAAAGCTTGTTCAGTATGGTTGGGAAGTTACAACCGAAGCACTCAAGCATGGCGGTATTACCAACATGATGGATCGCCTTTCCAATCCTGCAAAAATTAAAGCTTTCGAGCTTGCAGAAGAGTTGAAGGAAATTCTTCTGCCATTGTTTGAAAAGCATATGGACGACATCATGTCTGGCCATTTTTCCAAAACCATGATGGAGGATTGGGCGAATGACGACGTAAACCTTCTTGGATGGCGTCAGGAATCACGTGAATCCGCATTTGAGAAGGCTGTGAATACTGATCTCGAGATCACTGAGCAGGAATATTTTGATAAGAATATTCTAATGATTGCCATGGTCAAAGCAGGTGTTGAGCTTGCCTTCGATGTCATGGTAAGCGCTGGTATCAAGGAAGAATCAGCGTATTACGAGTCACTGCATGAGACGCCACTTATTGCCAACACTGTTGCCCGTAAGAAGCTTTACGAGATGAACGTGGTTATTTCTGATACCGCAGAGTATGGTAATTACCTCTTTGCGCATGCAGCTAAACCGTTGCTTACTGATTTCATGAAAAATATTGACCTCGATGTGGTTGGCAAAGGGCTTGAGCTTAAAGACAACGGCGTTGACAATATAGAACTGATTCGGGTTAATGAAGCTATTCGCTATACCAACGTTGAAGTGATTGGTGAAGAGCTTCGTTCCTACATGGGTGCAATGAAGCCTATTTATTGATATGTAAAAAGCTTCCATCGACAGCGTTTAATCGACGCTATGATATCCGAACCCCGACAGGTTTTTCCTGTCGGGGTTTTTCTGTTTGGTACAGATATAAATTTTTAAAATCTAACTATCCCTCTTTTTTAGCAAGAATGGTGAAGTGTTAAGTGTTAGGTTTGAGGAGGAGAAGATGATGTAGTGTGTGTTGGTTGTCAAAAAAACCACAGATACGGTCATATAGGTGTGACTTCGACGAGTGTAGTTCACTCCTCATTTTTCACTCCTTGCCACTCACCTGATAAAACTGAAATTTAGGAATAATCAGATTTTATAATAAAAAAAAGATCATGATTTAGGAATGTTGCAAAAAAGTAAGAGCAGATAAGTAAGGTGAAAACAGATTAAGCAAGAGGTGACAGCCTGCTACAGAGCTTTTACCAGACAATGTTGTTCTGTCTGTCCATTTCGGGGGGATTCAAATGGGCGGGTCGGAGCGACACATCGGGGGGTGAAAGTTTGGGTGAATAGTAGTTTTGATCGGGCTTTTTGCGGGGTGTCATTTCTTGCTTTTTCTTTTCTCCCGGCCGGGAATAGGATCTCTGTACGTACAGATGTAATGAATCAAGGTATGAATAGTGTTCCGTTATTTCAAAGGAGAAAAAATGAAAAAGATTTGTCTGCTGTTGGCTGTTGTCTTTGCGTGTGTAACAGGAATTACAGCTCTTCCGGGCGACAGTGTTGCTGCTGCCACAAAAACTGAAACAGTTGCCAGTGAAACGTTGTCAAGCAAGGTAAATATTAATACGGCAGATGAGGCAATTCTCAGTGCTTTACCGGGAATTGGTCCGAAGACTGCCGTCGCTATAATCAGTTATAGAACAGAAAATGGTAAGTTTCAGACTACCCAGGATCTTCAGCAGGTTAAAGGCATAGGCGAGAAAAAATATGCCAAGATAGAACCGTATCTGGAGAAAATCTAAACAGTTCCTGTAATTCATTCTCCCCTAAAACCCTGAAAAATTCATACTGAATTTTTCAGGGTTTTTTTTTCAAATCAATTCAGCCAATCCCGATTAGTGCTGTATCGATCTACTTTTCTCATTTGTGCAAATGGTATCATCTTTATGTCATCCATGATGCTGTTCCGATAGATAATGTATGCGATCCTGGAAAAGACGAGTCGTTGTAGAAAAATCATTTTTATTTGTATTTTCAACCTAATTACCCTACGCTGAGAGAAGATCAAAGAGCTGGTTATAGAACTTTTCGCGTCTGTTCCCAGGCTGAGAACAGTAAGATGATTTGTGCAATTCTTCCTAAAAGAGGCGATCAAGATGCTGGTGAAAGATTTGATGGAGCCGGTAGGGCAGAACTGGCTGCGGCCGGAGATGGAACTGTCCGAAGCTGTATCTCTGATGCGTAAATCCCGGCAGGGCGGAGATGTAAGCGTAAATGGAATGGTGGTGCTGGAGCAGGGGCAAAAGCTTGTGGGCGTAGTTTCTATAAAAGATATTATACGTGCTGCCATACCTTCATATATGGAAAAAAACCTGCGGGGATTTGCCTGGGACGGAATGCTCGAAGAGTATGTGAAAAAAGCGCGTAAAATACTCGTGTCAAAAGTTATGTCTAAAAGCGTCATTACCATTGGACCGGCTGATTCGTTAATGCGATGTGCCGACCTGATGATTGATAATTATCTGCAGCGTCTGCCGGTAGTTGATGAGTCGGGACGAGTGCTTGGTATGGTGCATATACAGGCTCTGTACGTCTGTATTGCAGATCTGATGAGTACACTTGAGGAGTAAAAATGGAGCATTCAGTTGCCTTTGAAACAGTCACAATGGATGCCACCTTCTGGTTGGCTGTGGTAATTTTCGGGGTAGCTCTGATTGCCATTATCACAGAGAAGATTCATAAAACGGTCGTGGCAATATTCGGAGCATCACTGGTACTGGTGTTAAAAATACTGGATCAGCATGACGCATTCCATCTTGAAGAATATGGAGTCGACTGGAATGTTATCTTTCTTCTGGTTGGTATGATGATCATTATCGGCCTGATACGCCCTACCGGCATGTTTGAATATATCGCGATCAAAAGTGCCAAGCTCGGCCGAGGTGAGCCGATCAGGATTATGATTATTTTTGCCATAATAACAGCGGTATTATCAGCGCTTCTGGATAATGTTACGACGGTGTTGCTACTTGCCCCGGTGACGTTGCTCATTGCTGAGGCATTGCAGATTGATGCTGTACCGTTTCTCATTGTCGAAGCGATGGCCTCAAATATCGGGGGTACAGCCACTCTTATAGGTGATCCGCCGAACATAATGATTGCTTCGAAGGCGCGCCTGAGTTTTGTTGATTTTGTTATTCATCTGACGCCAATTGTCATCGTTATTATGGTAGTATTTCTTGTTATAATTAATCTGGTCTTTCGAAAAAAACTCAAAACGCGGGATGAGTTGAAAGCGCGAGTCATGAGTATGCGAGAGAACGAGGCCATAAAAGACCCAGCCATGCTGAAGAAATCTCTTTTTGTGCTGGCGCTGGTTCTGATCGGGTTCACACTCCACGGCGTATTTCACTATGAACCTGCTACTGTCGCACTGTTTGGTGCTGGCCTTCTGTTGCTGATCTCAAACACCAGTGAGCCGCATCGGGTGCTGGCGGAGGTGGAGTGGCCGGTGATATTTTTCTTTATAGGTCTTTTTATTATGGTCGGTGGCCTGGTAAAAGTTGGTGTTATCAGGATGATGTCTACCGAGGTTCTCAATCTTACAGAGGGGAATTTGCTGGCTACTTCAATGCTGATTATGTGGTTTTCAGCTGTTGCCTCCGCTGTTGTCGACAACATTCCCTATGTGGCGACGATGAATCCACTGGTTATTGATATGGCACGTGAAATGTGGCCTGGTCTTTCCGGAGTGGAGTTGCTGAATCATCATGATCTCATGCCCATCTGGTGGTCGCTTGCTCTAGGGGCTTGTCTTGGTGGTAATGGTTCGCCAATAGGTGCTTCGGCAAATGTGATAGTTGTAGGTATGGCGGAAAAAGCGGGGCATAAAATCAGCTTTCTGAGGTTTATGGCCTATGGTGTACCAATAACCTTTGTCACAGTGTTTCTGTCAATGCTGTATGTGCTGGTGAGGTATTACCTGTTGGGCTGATAGATACGTCAGGAGTAAGAACTGTGAAGTAGTTTTAATATGAACAACCCGGACAGGTTATGCTATCCTGCCCGGGTTGTGTGTATCAGTATGTATACGTTATGTCTCGGGATTATTTGGCTGTTACAGGGTATTCGTTGCGATACCATTCGCGCCAGCCACCTTTTAATGCGTGTACATCTGTGTAACCATTGGCGATAAGTTTCTGTGCCAGACCGGCACTTGTAGCTTCGCTGGGTCACGCGCAGTAAAGAACGATTTTCTTATCTTTCGGGAACTGATTTCCCCATGTCTCAAACTCGCTGCTACTTGCCCGGATTGCTCCGGGAATCTTAAATTCGCTGGTACTCCAGTCTCTGCCGGTACGAACATCGAGAATAACAACATTTTCAGATCCAAGTAGGGGTTTCAATTCTTGAATCTCCATCATGCCTACGGTTCCGGCAAAAACCGGGGAAAGGCTGAAACAAAGTGCTGCGATAAGCAGAACTACTACCCTTTTCATGAGTTACCTCCAGATTTTTCGTGGTTTGTGTGAGTGAGCTCGTATGCAGGTTTTTTCCATAACCAGAGTGTTGAGGCTATGGCTGTCGCTACGAGGGCAATTAAAGAAAAACGGATAATAATTGCTGCCTGGCCGTGGGCAGCCGTAAGGTAAAGCGCAGAACAGATATAAACAAGCCCGAGGGCGAATCCCTGCCAGGCCCTGGAGTTGTCGAGTTGTTTCAGGATGCGTCCAGCAGCCAGGCATTGCATGCCGACCAGCAATAACCAGAGCAGCAGTGAGGCCTGAATGTAACTCTCAAGTTCTTCGTGTCCGGCCAGTCCGGCCATCATGAACACTCCAATCACAATGGCGAAAACACTAACAAACACTCGGCGATGTAATCCTCTGGCGGGGTGGCCAGGAAGAAGGTGGCGGCGGGCCAGCCCGTCGAGAGAATCAATAACGAGGTGGAAAAGTGCATTAACGGCACCGCTGACTCCGCTGATAATTGCTGCCCCCATTATAAATCTGCCGGGCTCGCCGAGTATTTCCCTGGCCGCCAGCATGTGTGGAACTGTAGTTGAGGCAAGTTTGTCGGCAGGGACATATTGCAAAGACAGCATTGCCCAGAAGAGAAACAGGAACAAACATGGAAGGAGTGCTGCAAAGGCCGGCAGGCGTGACTCATAAGCGTTTTTGGGCGTGATATAATCAAAGCCAAGAAACAGGAGTAGTGCTCCTGTAAGTACCGGTCCGGTAAATGAAAAACCGATGTCGACGGATATCGGTTTGCTGCTTGCCGGTCCGCCAATTCCTGCCAGGCAGAGAATGAGTAGTGATAGTAATACAATACCGGCAAAAACAGGCTGTATCATTCGTGCATATTGCTGTCCTGCAAGGTGGAGCAGTGTAATAACTCCCAGCACGATAAATGCGAAACCGAAGTTTGGGAACCAATAAAGAAAGATTTCATTGAATGCAAAACCGGCAGAAACCAATAGTCCTGTTGGAATGAGTAATACCAGACTGATTCTGCTGACAAGGATTAGCGTCATTGCCGGAACCCGGCCAATGCCCTGCACGAGTAACCCGACTTGTGAACATTTGCCGTTATTTCTCAGTTCCGGGTGACGAATGAGAGAGACGGCCAGGGCAGACATGAGGGCCGAGAAACCTAGAGCGGCAAGAAAAAGGGTGCGGTTTTCTGCAATGCCGTTGCCAAGCCGGACCAGTACATCTGGTGACAACGTCCAGCCGACACTGAGGCTTGCAGCAATGACATACGGCCAGGCCATGTGTTCTCCTTCACTGTGAGTGTTGAGTCATAAAAATATGAGATCGAAAAGATACATAATATTCCAAAAAATAAGACCTCGGGCGCATGAGGACAAGGTTAATAGAAAGAATTATGTAAAAGCAAAGCCTTATCTCTTGAGAGAGAGGGAAAGGTCTTGACATTTAACAGGTTCTTGAGGGAACCTTTAAGTAGTTCCTGACCGAAATTTTCAATTCGCTCTATATCGAAGACATGGCTGTATTTTTGCACACATTGATATTGGCACGATAGAACAGACTTCCAATTGCCGTTTTTGGTGATGGCATTTAACGAAGTAGAGCATCTGAAAGAGTATGAAATGTAAAGGAGAATGTTATGGGGGGCCTGCATCGTACGTTGTTGATACTTTATCTAATCTGCCTGTTACCGTTTTTTTCCGGAGAGAGTTTTGCTAAGGAAGAAAAAAATGTGAATTTTGGTACACGTCTGGCCACAATCGTTGATGATGATGACGGCGATTTTAAACAATATGAAATTTTTGGTGCATTGCAGCTACCATGGATGTCGCATTTTTCTAATGGCTGGCAGCTTGAACCGATGCTTGATTTGAGTATGGGGATTCTGGATGGAGAAGGAGAAACAGGTGGCAAGTTTGCCGCAGGTGTAGACCTTTTCTGGTATTCTCCTGACCGTGTCTTGTCATTAATGGCAGGCATTGGCGCAGGGGTGATGACTGAAGATGTATACGGAGATGTTGACTTTGGTGGCCCCGTATTCTTTCGTTTTCTGGCAGGTCTTAACTACTGGTTGAATCCCTCATTTAGTTTGGGCTACAGATATATTCATGAATCAAATGGTTCGATTTATGACAAGAACCCGAGTCTGAATATGCACCAGTTCGAGATTCGATTGCATTTTTAGTCTATATGGAATTGTGATCATACAGTTCGACCTGCCTCGTAAGCAGGTCGAATCATACCGATATGTGGAATACCGTCCTCATCGTAAGCGTCAGTAGTTGTTGTAAATCCGAGTTCCTCATAGAATTTTTTGAGATAGAGCTGGGCAGAGATGCGAATGTGTTTATCGTCATACTCAATTGCCAGATGTCGTAAAGCTTCCTGCATGAGTTTCCAGCCTATTCCTTTTCCACGGACCGATTCAGCAGTGAGTAATCTGCCGATTGCCGGTTCTGTGTACTTCTTTCCAGGAAAAATCACCCGAAGATAGCCTGCTAAATTGCTTGTTTCACCGTTTGTGTCTCGTGCAAGGAGATGCCAGGCATACTGGTCTAATCCGTCAGCGTCCAGGTAGGGGCATTTTTGCTCGACAACGAACACTTGCTGTCGCAACTGCAGAAGTTCGTACATATCATCACGGGTCAACTGGTTGAAGAGGTACCAGTTGTAAGAAATATTCGGAATGCTGGTCATAATTTACAATGGTCTGCAAAAGGTTAACTGAAAATATGTGAACTGAAACGCATGGAGACTACGAAACGTACAACAAGTGGACGACTAGTGCTCTGTAGATTTTAACATACAGTAAATAGTGTTTTCTGATCATGCCTGAATCTCAGCTGTTCAAACTGAGATTCAGGCATGAGGACTGACTGCATCCGCAGCAGGCAACTCGATAAGCCTCAGTAATTACTTTGATATTGAGTTGGCGTAGCATAGTTGTGTATTCCTGGCACTTAACATCTCATCATGCTTGCTGAGAAAAAGGAGGAATAAGATGGTGTTTTACAGCGCACCGGGAGCTTGCCCGACCAATAAGGATGGACTGGATAACACGCTGAAATAGCAGATATGGTGGGTCCTTGCCAGAAGTTCAGGACGGGACATTACAAAATATAGATCTGTGCTGAAATGTGATAAGCACAGGGAACATTCATTTTGACCGTTTTCCCTAGTGGTGATTCTCGTAGGGAAAACGGTCGTATTTATTTTATTTGTACGGGTTCATGGTCAGGGTTGGGCAGTGGGCTCGCTTTAAAACACGTTCAGCTACACTTCCGAGCAGGATTTTTTCAATCCCTTTGGCACCATGAGTTCCAATTATCAATAGTCCAGCCTGTTCTTCAGCTGCGAATTTAACGATGGTATCGACAATTTCTCCCTTGTAAACTATGCCGCTGATATTTTCGTATTTTGCTTTGTTGTCTTTTATCAGGTTAGCCATGACCTCTTTGGCTCGTTGAATGCGTTCCTGATTTATTGTCTCAAGTGATGGACTGCCAAGCATCATGTCGCCGGATGCATAAAACTCGGTCACATGAATAAAGCTTATATGGACATTCAACTTTTTGGCAATATATATGGCGAATTCAGCGAGCTTTTGAGTGTGTTGTTCGAGGTCAACCGGTACCACAATTTTAGTGATTTCCTGCATGGCTCTCCTCCATTGAAATGAATGGTCGTTGATTGGCTTTCGTGAAAAGAGACGATTTCCCTGTCACTGTGTCGTTATCTCATTGTTTTATTATATGTCTGAATCAATTCGGATGAAAGGAAATTTATGCTGATACGGTCAAGAGTAAATTGTATTATGCAGAGATACGAGTTGTGTTGTTTGATTTTCTGTTTTTTGTGACTACTCACGGTATGCGTCGTATCTATGCAGGGAATCGCGGTCGTTCAAAGATTGTGTGCGTGTGAGCAGGTACATTTTTTAGTATGTAACAATATGTTGTTGGAGAACATCTAGTTTTCCAATGATATGGTGGTGTATGTTTGATCCGAAAAGTGTATTAAGTAGTTGTGATGTGCGTATTGCAGCTTTAGCTGGTTCAATGCTACAGGGTGTAGTTTTGATTTCTGAAGAGTTCTTATCGGAAAAATGACAATTCTCCCGATTTCAGTCTATGCTTAGATTTTTGTCATCAGGGGTTGACATAGACTTTGAAGTATCGATTTTTTGAGTTTTAGGATGAAAACTCATTGATTGTAAATTTTCGATGCGGCAGACTGGTGGTAATTATACCTTGCTTGAGGTTACAATCTTGAAATATCTGCCGGCAATGACGTGTGCAGCGTATACCGGATTTCCTGCGTGCATACAGGCGTTACTGTATTTCATAATATGGATGCTTAAAAATATCCTGAGAAACAATAAACTATAACTATATCAATGTGTAATAATTCATATGCTGTATCAATCTAAAAGATATTCCGAAAAAATTCCTGCCACGATTAACCTGATCCTGCTGCTCGCTATGGTTGGTGCTCTGCTCGCAGCGATTCAGGCCATCCTTATACTAGTCCAGGGAGATATCCTCTGTCTGAATGAGGGATGTGAAGTAGTGGAAAAACTGACTACTGTTCCACCGATTGTCTTCAATGTTGCCGGAAGTGCATTTTTCATGCTGGTATTTCTGTCTCTATGGCTTGGAGCCAGGGGCGGCAGGGGATGGATCAAATTGTCCAGGGTGTTGCTTTTGTCGGGTATGGCTGCAGAGGGGGTACTTGTCGGCTTTCAGTATTATGTCGCTGAAGTTTTCTGTTCATATTGTCTGATTATACTCAGTATTATTGTTGTGCTCAATGTGTTGATGGGATGGCGTCAGGTAGTAGGGGCGGTGGCAGTCTTTGCTGCTGTATTGGTTGCCTTCTCAAGTTTGGAGTTTACTTCTCTTAGTGAATCCGAAGTAGTTGTGTTAGAGAACGGAATTTACGGCAGCTTGAAAAAAGAGGAATCTGCCACTGAGTTGTTTTTGTTCTTCTCTACAACCTGTCCACATTGTGAAGAGGTTATAGAGACACTAGATGAAGATTTCACCTGCAGTCTCAATTTCAATCCAATAGATTCTCTGGCTGCGTCTCCATTGCCGGAGTTGGTCGTGGCACCTGAATATTCGCCATTGGTTAACAGGAAGTTTCTGAAGAATATCGGGATTACTGAAATTCCGGTTCTGGTGGTTAAAGATAACCTTGAGATGAGAATATTGAAAGGACAGCAAAATATATTGGAGTACATGGATCAAAACTGTCGGGTAGATGCAGAAGGCGGGGATGTGTACTCGGAAGTGAGCGGGATGAGTAGCCAGAGCCAGGGAAATGCTTTTCAATTTACCACCCCGGTGACAGGAGATGATGGATGTTCGGTAGATACTGATTGTGAAGAACCTTCAACCGGGGCAACTCCAGAGTAGTAATGGTAAACACCGTTTTAGGCTGAAAGGATAAAACTGCGGGGAGAGACATATATATATAAAAGGCGCTTAAGGAATGTTACCCTAAGCGCCTTTTTCTATTTGTTATATCTGAGTGGTTATTTCAGCAGGTCGGCCAGTTCTTCCTGAGTAAGCAACGAACGTGGTCCACTGCAGCGTCTTTCAAATAAACGTTGTTCAAATCCCTTCCGTCTGTCGACCCCGAGCCTGAAGCGTATGAGCGATCGTAGCCATGCTATGACTGATCGCTTTCTGGGCTGACCATTTCGGGGGTCACACCGTCGTTCTGCGCGGTATCTTCTGTCGGTGTTTCTGCGTCTGCAGCTGTTGTGAGATCGACGTTCAATTCCATCCCAGGCTGTTGTGCTGATCCGTGCATTCATGTCATGATTACGTAAGCTGAAGTTCTGATAATATATATTGATAAACTACAATGAGTTACAAGACATACCTATGCACATTACACAAAAGTCTCTTGACTGTAAAGTGAATCAGAAAAATGAGTCGTAATTTCAGAGGTTTTTCGAGTGTGTTGTATGTAGAGAATGAATTTTGTAAGGTGAGAGTAATGAGTTGAGGAGATTAGCGTATATACTGTGAGTTGAAAATTATTTTTTCAACTACAAAGGCACACTTCTTTGTATACTCCTTATACCTTACCACCTTGCTGGAGAAGAGGGGTAGTCAGGTTGTATTTTAGTATACCAATCGTTCGTTGGCCTTGTTCGAGGAGCGGTCAGCGCTTGAAACACCTGCAGAACAAAGAGCCGACAGATTGTGGTGACGTATTGCGTGAGAACCGGAAGTGTTGCAAAAGTGTATTTGCACATAAATGAGATAGATTCTCACAGGAATGAGCCCTCATTCAGTGAATCGTGTTTATGTTGCTGAAATATCGCTATATAAACTCTATTGAAATGTAATCCCTAATCTGTTAATACTATTTTCTATCAATGGTCTAATGTTTGAATTTGGGGCTCTTTTGGTATTGTAATGCGATTTGTGATTACCGGTTTTGCGGAGAGGTGTGCTGATTCGCTGAAGAAGGTTTTCCCTTTGCCCGTAATAGCTGCTTATGGGGTAACGGTTTGTATATAGGTGCGTTCACCTTGCCGGCTGCACCGTGAAGGTGCTGACGCTGTCTGCTAAACGCTATCGGAGGCTATCTCACTGTTTTCAGAAAGAGAAGGAAAATGACATTGAAGATGAATGCTGGGACTTCATCACTGGAGTCGATAAAAAACATCAATGAGCTGAGCGGGGAAAACGTAAAACTCTGCATGCAATGCGCCACATGCTCCGGTATGTGTCCGATGACTGAAGAGATGGATTACGGTCCCCGTAAAGTGATGCATATGGCACAGTTCGGCCTGAAAGAGAAGCTGGCTGACATCAACACCTACTGGAAATGTGCATCGTGCCACGCCTGCACAGTCAAATGTCCACGTGGAATTGATATAGCCAAGGTCATGGAGGCACTGCGACAGCAGACTCTGCGGACTGGGAAAAATAAAATTGAGCCTTCACAGATGTCGGCCGAAACGATTGCGGAACTGCCGCAGATCGCCATGGTCGCAGGATTCAGAAAATTGACCAGCTAAGGAGAGCAATGAAGATCAGTTACTATCCAGGTTGTACCCTGAAAACCAAAGCCAAGAATCTGGATAAGGCGGCGGTTGCTTCCCTGGAAGCGCTCGGTATCGAGGTGGAGGAAATTGACAGGTGGAACTGTTGTGGAGCGGTTTACTCACTCACAGCCGATGACCTTATCCATATGGTTGGACCAGTCCGAAACCTTATCCGGGCAAAAGAGCAGGGTGCCGATAAACTCGTTACCTTATGTTCCATGTGCTACAACACTCTGGCGCGTGCTAATAAGCTGATGCGCGAGGATGAAGTAAAGCGTGATACCATCAACCGTTTCATGGATGATGAGATTGATTATGCCGGTGAGGTTGAAGTTGTGCACTATCTCAGCTTACTCGAAGAGCAGGTTGGTTGGGAGAAGCTGAAAGAGCAGGTGAAAGTGCCTCTTACCGATCTCAAAGTCGGAACCTATTATGGCTGTACGCTGCAAAGGCCCGCAGAAGTAGGAATCGAACCCTTCGGCAGTTTCGAACTGATGAGCGGAATGCTGACAGCACTAGGGGCAGAGGTTGTTCCATTCACTGCAGCAGATAAGTGTTGTGGTTCCTATCAGGTTCTAGGGTCTGCACCGGGAGAAAATACAGCTGCGGCAAACATTCTGAATACAGCAAATAGTGTCGGCATTGAAGCTCTGGCCTCAAGTTGTCCGCTATGTGAGTATAACCTCGGTAAGCAGCAAAAGCAGATGCTTGCCAGAGAAAAAATCTCATCCTCTGTGCCAACGTATTATTTCACGCAGTTGCTGGCTGTAGCTCTTGGTCTTGATACTGAAGTGTGTCACTTCGAACTCAATGATGATCAGAGTCTTGAAATGTTGAAGAGTAAGAACTGTCTGGCCGCTGCTTAGGTGGGCCTTGGATATACATATATTTCGCGAGTAAATGGAGAAAAACCATGTGTGAGATTTCTAAAACACCAAAAGTAGCGACAGGGGATCGTGCAATCCTGCCTGAAGGGGCCAGAACGATTCCGATTTTTGTTATGGGCAAGCAATATGAAGTGCCCGAAACCCTGACCATCATGAAAGCGATGGAGTTTGCCGGATTTCGTTTTCTTCGCGGTGCAGGTTGCCGTGGTGGTATATGTGGTGCATGTCCAACTGTTTACCGTATGGCTGGTGACTATAAGCTGCATTTTGGGCTGGCATGCCAGACAGTAGTTGAACCCAATATGTATCTGGCTCAGATCCCGTTTTTTCCAGCCAACAGGGCTCATTACAATATAGACGAGATGGGACAGGCTGCGGATGCCATCCATGCACTCTATCCTGAGTTGTTCCGCTGTGTTGCCTGTAATCTCTGTACTAAAGCATGCCCGATGGATGTGGATGTTCTAGGTTATGTTTCTGCGCTGAAGCAGGGTAATATTGAAAAAGCCGCCCGTATTTCTTTTGACTGTATTCAATGCGGTCTCTGCGCCAGCCGCTGTATGGGTGAGATTCCCCAGTATCATGTAGCCCAGTTAGCCCGCCGTGTTTTTGCCCGCTTTATCCAGCCTCAGGCTGAGCATTTGAAAAGCCGGGTGTCTGAAATTGAGGCAGGCAAGTATGACCCGATGCTTGAAGAGCTGAGTTCAATGAGTAATGAGGATCTTGAGAAACGGTACGTGGCGCGTGAGCGTGAGCCTGATATGGCCGAAGCCGGAAGCTGGAAGCCACAGGACGCCAGTCATCTCTAAGAATCCAATATAGAATTCGCATCGACCATCTGGGACGAAGGAGCATATCATGGGATACACACCCGAATTAAAAGAATTGATTAAACGAGTAGAAGCCACCCGCCCCGAGCGAGTGGCCATGGCCCGCCGCAACGAGCACTATCCTGCTCTGACCATGGCAGAGCGTGAAACAGTATTAAGTAAACATCATCCGGATTATCAGTCTGACGCCAAGCAGGAAGTGAAGGTGGGACCGAATAAGGGGGATGTTTTTCAGGAAGGTGTTGCACGACTGCTTGAGTCGAAGTCTATCGTCAGACCTGGCCTTGTCGACCTTACCAAAGTTGACTATGAGACTGATGTTCTGGTTATCGGAGGTGGCGGCGCGGGAACTTCTGCGGCGATCATGGCGGCTGACGGCGGCTGTAAGGTGATTATTGCCAATAAACTGCGTCATGGCGATTCCAATACTATAATGGCAGAAGGTGGAATCCAGGCTGCGACACAGGAGGTTGATTCACCGTATTACCATTTTCTGGATACGATTGGTGGCGGCCACTTCACCAACCAGCGAGACCTGGTGGCGGCGCTTGCAAAAGACGCCCCGCTATCAATTGCCTGGCTGGAAAGTCTTGGCATGATGTTCAACAAGCATGAAGATGGCCGCACTGTGGTTCGTCATTGCGGCGGCTCTTCACGAAAGAGACTGCAGTCCTCCGGTGATATGACGGGTGCTGAGATCATGCGTGTTGTTCGTGATGAAGCCCGTAACCGGGCCGACATGATTACTGTCCTTGAGTTCAGCCCGGTTATTGAACTGTTGCTGGACAGCGACGGTAAGTGTGCAGGTGGTATCATGTTTAACATGGAGACGAAAGAATTTTCCATCGTTAAGGCTAAAGCGGTTGTTATGGCAACCGGTGGTTTCGGTCGTTTGCATGTGAAAGGTTTTGCTACAACCAATCACTATGGGGCAACCATGGACGGAGTTGTTATGGCCTATCGTGCAGGTATCGGCAACAAATCGCTGCATTCAACCCAGTATCATCCGACCGGAGTGGCATATCCTGAGCAAAATGTTGGTTTGTTGATCACCGAGAAGGTTCGTGGTCTCGGTGCACATGTTTTAAATGTAAATGGTGAGCAGTTTTGTTTTCCGCTTGAGCCACGTGATGTTGAATCTGCAGAGCTCATCCAGGAGGCTATGGAAAAGGGCCTTGGAATTATGACTCCGACCGGTCGTGTAGGTCTTTGGCTTGACTCGCCAATGATTGAAGAGTTGCATGGACCAGGAACTGTTCGTAAAGAATTGCCAGCCAAGTTTATCCAGTTTGAGCGTCACGGCATCGATATCAGTAAAGAGCCTATGCTGGTGTATCCGACCTTGCATTATCAGAACGGCGGTATCAATGTGAATGGTGATTCTGAGACTGAGCTTGCTGGTCTGTATGGCGCTGGTGAGGTTATTGGTGGGGTTCATGGAGAGAATCGATTGATGGGTAACAGTCTGCAGGATATCATCACTTTTGGTCGCAGGGCTGGAATTGGTGCTGCAAAATATGTGAAAGGCGGAGTCGAGATAAAGAAACTGAGCCTTGATCATGTTGTAAAGTTTGAGCAGGAACTTGCGGACGCGGGTATTGAAAATCCAGCTGTCGCTCCGATTATTCTGCCTGATTACTCAACGGATGAAGTTGCAGAACGCCGTTGGCCGGAAGCTTTAACTGAGGGAACCCCGGGTGTATAGTGTGCTTGGATGATTGTCCGGAAAGTGTAGTCGTTTTGTAATCTGCTCGCTAAAAAGGCCGCTCCGCATATATGTGGAACGGCCTTTTTGTGTTCTTGCACAGAGAAAATCGAATCGATAGCTCCGGGATATGGCATTAAGGTCGTTGTCGTTAGGGCCGAAGCTTCGTTGCTCTGTTAAATGCCTTCTGCCAACACTGACCCAGGCCCGGCCAGCGGTCGGAAACTTTTTTTAGAAGCCTGGCAGAATGGGCAGGACCAGTCATCTGGCAGGTCTTTAAAGGCTGTTCCTGGTGGTGTTTCGGTTTTGGGTTCACCTTTATCCGGGTCGTAGACATACCCGCAGTTACTGATCTGGCATTGATACATGTCTTTGGGTAAAGCCATAATGCTCACCTCCGAAAAGAGTTGGTAATGTTCTCTTAAAACATATTGTAAATCAAACATTTCAAGCAACACTATTACACCGCTAACTTATCATGTTTTATGTTCTGATTCCAAATTCTTTTCTGCTTTTTTCATCTTGGGAAGGGCTGAAATGCCGTACTTTAGTTCCAAATTACCGCCAGGAGTCTGTCGGAGACAGCCCTTTCATGAGATTTTCGTCTACCTGCCGAATATCAGCACCACAGCTGGAAAACTGATGTTTGTAGAAAAGAGAACGAAGTGAGACTTTAATTCGAATAATATTGCGCAGCGCTATTTTCAAGATCACCGGTCTTAGATAACTTTTATGCCGACAGTCTTTATCTCGAAATGTTTACGGGCCATCCGAAAGTAAAGAAAGTCTGAAAAAACAGATTTACAATCACTTGCCTGAACGAAGTCTATCTCGATTTCTTTGCATATTTTCATTTGTGGTTATGGCATAGGTTTTATCGATGGTAATGAACAGTAGGGTGATGCTTAATAAGGTTTTGAGCGGAACGTATGTGGTGCGGAGGAAATTTTGTGTAAGGGGCATGCGGGAAAAAACAAGGTTAAGCCGCTGTAGAAACATGGTTTCTGCAGGGTGGTTGTGGTGAACGGTGATGTTGAATAACGTTACGTCTGATTTTTCAGACTGAGTGCATTTTGAGTTTATGCAAAGATGAATCATGCGAGTACCTCATTGTGTATCGGTAAAAACATAGTAAAAACATGGCAATACGTCTTCTTGGGAGGTTGTGGAATTATTGCCACTTCATGTTTCCTATGATTTTGAGCAAGATCAAAATCCGATTTTGCAGAAACGCGATCTGAATAATGAAGATTGGGAGAAAGTTAAAAAAACAAAAAAGTGAATTATTCTCTCTCTGCGAGAAAATAGTATATGATGAAGATGAAAATGAAAAATCTGTGATGGATGTTGTAAGTTATTGTATTGCTGAAGTTAACTCAGACGTAGCACACGTGGTTTAACGCCGGTGCGCATGGTGATACGGTTGATTTAATTTTTTTTTGTAGTCTTGGCACAAAGCTTGCTTTAATGGTTGTGTGCAGAGCGTGATGGTACGGTCTGTATAGATGTTATCGAAGCCAGGTTTGCCAAGCTTTAACCATTGATGTATTGGTGGGGTGCAGAAACAGGTTTATTGCTTGGCCAACCAGGTCTTCATCTTCGATCTTGCTGGTGGTATTCAGTTCGAAGTCATGAGAGTGCCACTCCTCGGACCTCTCGTTGACATGAAGATGGAACTCCTCCAGAGAAAGCAAAAGATTCCGTGCTGGAACAGGCAAAGTATCTGGCAGTCTGGTCCGCCTGGATTCTTCTGCTTTCTTTGGTTATGGAGACCTCCTCTTCGTGTTCTTTTCCTGTATTTTCTTCTTTTTTCCATTGTGAGTACCTTTCTGATCAATAGCTTGAAATCACATATGTCTATGATATTCGGCTATTAACGTTTTTACTTCTTATGCCATATTTCAGATGATCTGAAGCTTGACGCAGTTCCCAGTAGCAGGTAGGTTTCCTCCACTCGAATAGAGGCCTGGGGGAGTCTACGGACTGAGAGTTCCACATTTGCGGAACGACCCTTTGAACCTGATCCGGATAATACCGGCGTAGGGAACGGTCGAGTCGCTTGCAGTCGTTTGGCTGTGCCCCGATCGTGTCCTGCGATATCTTTCCTACAAGGGGTAAAATATGTATAAAACACAGATGGAATGGGCACGTGAGGGTCGGATAACTGATGAAGTGCGCGTTGCTGCTGCGGAGGCAAATATTGATCCGGAACTGCTGCGTGTGCAGATTGCTGAAGGGACTGCCATCGTATGTCATAACAACAGACGTGCTGGTGGTACGCCGCTGGCAGTTGGTAAAGGAATCCGTACCCGGGTCAATGCCAATATTGGAACCAGTAAAGATGATACCAGCATTGATAATGAACTTGCTAAGGCCAAAGCTGCCGTGCGTGCAGGCGCAGATGCCATTATGGATCTTTCCACAGGTGGGCCGATAGATGAGATTCGGGCGGCGATTATTGCCGAGACTGATATCTGCATCGGTTCAGTCCCATTGTATCAGGCGGCTTGCGACACTGTTATGCGAAAGGGAAAGGCTATCGTTGAAATGAGTGTCGAAGACATTTTCGCAGGAATTAAAAAGCATCTTGATGACGGTGTTGACTTCATTACAGTGCATTGCGGGGTAACGCGGGCAACTCTGGAGAAGATGGATAATGAAGGGCGGATCATGGAAGTCGTATCAAGGGGCGGATCATTTACCTGTGCCTGGATGTCGCATAACAACGCTGAAAATCCACTTTATGAACATTATGACAGGTTGTTAGAACTGGTGAAACCGTATGACGCAACGCTCTCGTTGGGAGATGGCTTTCGTCCGGGCTGCCTTGCAGATGCCACAGACCGTGCACAGATTCATGAATTACTGGTACTCGGTGAACTAACCCAGCGTGCCTGGGCTAAAGGTATCCAGGTCATGATAGAAGGACCTGGTCATGTGCCTCTCAATCAGATTGAAGCAAATATTCAATTGCAGAAAAGATTATGCCATGGTGCACCATTTTACGTGCTGGGGCCTCTGGTTACTGATGTAGCCCCTGGCTATGATCACATCAGCTGTGCGATCGGAGGGGCTATCGCTGCCAGCGCCGGTGCTGATTTCCTCTGTTACGTGACGCCAAGCGAACATCTTTGTCTGCCGACGGTTGCAGATGTACACGAAGGTGTTATGGCTACGCGGCTTGCCGCGCACGCTGCCGATATCGTCAAAGGGATTCCGGGAGCGATGGAATGGGACAATTCAATGTCACGGGCCCGCAAAGCACTGGACTGGGAAAAGCAGTATGAACTGGCATTAGATCCCGATCTGGCCCGCAAAAGACGTGGAGAAACAGCGAAAATAGCAGATGCACACGGGGCTTGCACTATGTGTGGTGAGTTCTGCGCGTACAAAATGATGGATGAACGAAAAAAAACGGCTGGTTGCCGGTAGTAGAAAAGTTTTGCAAGGCAGAGTAGGCAGGGAAAGCATACCGGCCTATTCTGCTTTGCAATCCTCCAGTAACACATGTTGATGTGTTACATTATTCATGTGTTACGGCTAATTCATTTCCTGGAGGATTTTCTTTACGAGATTGCCGTCTACACTGGTGCCGAAATGGGCCATAATCGGCTTCATCGCCTGCATTTTATTGCCGAACTGAGAAAAATCCACATTGGCACTTACCCAGTTTTTGACATCGTCTTCGCTTGCCTGTTTCGGCAGATAGCCTTCCAGAATCGCGATATACTCTTCATCGCCCTCACCACCTGCTGCTATCAGTTCACGTTCTGACTTGATCAGCTTTTTGATGATGCCGACCACTTTTTCATCAGAAAGCTCTTTTTCCGGCTGACGCTGGAATTCACCGATGAGAATACGTACCACACCGGTGCGCGCTTTGTCTTTCGCGAGCATGGATGCTTTCAGTTCACTTTTAATCATTTCCTGTAAATTCATATCTTTTCTCCGGGTGAGATAATGTATGGCGATCGCTTTTAAGCTGATAATTTTAGCACAAGTGATTGTACTCTCTGCTGAACTTGTGGTCAATTTGAAACATGCAGTGTTACCCGGCAGTATCTTATGAGAAATGTGAAGGTGGCAAAAGAAACATGATCTCGGTATTCTTCTGCATTACAAAAAATCCTGGATGTGACTACCACATCTGGAAATATATATAAGGAGTGAGCAGATGAATCGAATCCAGCCAGTTGTCTGTGGCGCTGTTGAATGCAATGTAATCAGTGATCAGACGCTAATTGCTGAACGACATATTGAAATGCTCGGAGACGAGAGCAAGTTGAGGGCAGAGCGGATTGAATCCATTTACTTTCCCGGATCGGTGCAGGAGCTCTGCTGGGCTTTGCAGGATTTGCAGTCAAAAAAAGCCACCTGTGTGATTTCTGCGGGAAGGACCGGCATCGCAGGTGGAGCAGCCCCGATAGGAACATCTTCAGTTGTAAGTCTTAGTCAGCTCGGCAGGCCTCTTGGGGTCGGTCGGGATGGCGACGAATATTATATTCGGGTAGAGCCTGGTTTGTCCCTTGCCATGTTAACCGGCATGTTGATGAAAAAAGATTTTTCCAAGCTTACAGACTGCACAGAATCGGAGCAGGCAGAAGCGTCAAAAATCATGGCTGATGAGGAATTACAACTCTGGTTTCCTGTTAATCCGACCGAAACTTCTGCTCACATCGGGGGAATTGTTGCAACGAATGCCTCTGGTGCACGGAGCTATCGCTGGGGCGCAACGCGAGAGTGGGTGAGGGCGCTGAAAGTAGCGCTGCCTGATGGCAGGCTACTGACATTACGCCGGGGAGAAGTCTTTGCTGAAAATGGTATGTTCGTTTTTGAGCAACCGGATGGAACTATAACTGAAATACATATCCCGGATGTGCTGGTACCTTCAACTAAAGCTACACTTGGGTATCCATTACAAAGTGATATGGATCTGATAGACCTTTTTATAGGTAGTGAAGGTACTCTGGGGGTAATCGTTGAAGTTGAGTTACGACTGGAGCCACGGCCAGCGTCAACGATCGGAGTGCTTGTCATTGTACCTGATGAAGATACTGCTTTGCGTCTGGTTGATCTGGCCCGTTCTACTACAGCTATACGTTTTGACTCCATGGAATATTTTGATAGCGCCGCCTTTCAACTGCTGCTTGAGAAAAAACAGATGGACGGTAGTGGCAGCCATATTCCTGACCTGCCGAACTGGAATGGTTGCGGAGTGTATCTGGAGTTCTCAGGAACAGACGATGAGACCGAGGAAGCCTGTATTCCCCTTGAGGAAATACTCGAGACTGTAGGTTTGAGCCTCGATGATACCTGGGCTGCGATGGAACCGGCAGAGATGGCTGCCCAGCGTGTGTTTCGACATGCCGTGCCGGAGGCAGTAAATGCAATAATAGGGCAGCGCAAAGCGAAATTTCCACAACTGCATAAGGTTGGTACTGATATGGCTGTGCCTGACGCTCGTTTACGAGAGCTGTTCGACCTCTATCGGCAGGATCTGGCGGCAAGTGGAATCCAGAGTGTGATTTTCGGGCATATTGGAGATAACCATGTGCATGTTAATCTTCTGCCAAAAGATATGGATGAGCTTATACGAGCCAAGGAGATGTATCTCGGCTGGGCGGGAAAAGTTACTGACATGGGTGGTGCTGTGGCTGCAGAACACGGGATTGGCAGAATGAAAAAGAACATGCTGGCGATACAATATCCACCTGAAGTATTGGTACATATGCAGACTGTTCGTCAGGTGTTTGATCCGGAAGGCCTCCTGGCTCCAGGGGTGTTGTTCGATAATGAGTGAGGAGTCTCTCAATTTATCTTCCAACTATCAAGATCTGTAGTTATTTGTTTTCATGCAGATCTTGATATGCCACATGCTCTTAGTCCCTAGCACCTCAGCATTTTTGCTGAAAAAGATGTTTGATTGGATATTCTTATAATTACAGGGGCTTGAGTTGTCTCGATTTTCATCCAAGTAAAAGGCTAGTATATCGAGCAATCAGCAGGTATATTCGTAATTATTACTCCTGTATATATGCTGTGTGGCCTTTGGTCTGATGATCTCAGCTTGAGACTTTACCCGAAATATTGTGTGATACTTTCATGGCAGTGACAGATTTACCTAAAAAAGCGAGGTTGCTCGTTGTCGATGATGAGGCAGGTGCACGGGAGTCCCTTGAAGCCATTCTTGAAGATGACTATCTGGTTGTTTGCGTAGAAAATGGCCATAAGGCCTTGAATGTTATACAGAAGGAAGAATTCGATCTTGTGCTGCTTGATGTTTCAATGCCACAAATCAGCGGCATTGAAACTCTCGAGCAGATCAAAATTTACGATAAGTCTCTTGATGTGATCATTGTATCGGCCATTGACCGGGCGTTGGAAGCGACGTCAGCCATTCAAAAAGGTGCTTACGATTACATTACCAAACCTTTCGACCCTGAAACCATTCTGGCCAGAGTTGATCGGGCATTGCAGAAGCGATATCTCGAACAGGAGGTTTCTTTTCTCCGCTCCGAAATGGCGCAGTTCTCCAAACATGCGCAAATCATAAGTCAATCTCGACAGATGCAGGAGGTTTTTCAAACCATCAATAAGGTGGCGGGCACTTCCAGCAGTGTGCTGATTACAGGTGAAAGCGGAACGGGGAAGGAATTAATTGCCAGGGCAATCCATACAGCCAGTGAGCGGGTTCAGAAATCTTTTGTGGCTCTGAATTGTGCCTCTATTCCTTCAGAGTTGATCGAGAGCGAATTGTTTGGTCATGAAAAAGGTGCATTTACCGGTGCTCATAATCGAACCCCGGGGAAGTTCGAATTTGCCAATGGTGGCACCTTGTTGCTGGATGAAATTTCATCCTTGAAAAGTGAATTTCAGGCCCAGCTTTTACGAGTATTGCAGGAGCAGGAATTTACGCGTGTTGGTGGGCATAGGGTCATAAAAGTTGATGTGCGAATCATTGCGGCCACCAATACCAGTTTAGAAGACATGGTCCGTGAAGGGAAATTTCGCGAAGACCTTTTTTTTCGGTTGAATGTAATTCCCATTAATGTGCCTCCTTTGCGTCATCGCAAGGGGGATGTTCCTCTATTGGCACACTACTTCCTGGCAAAATTTAACCGAAAGCTGAATAAGAATATCAAAGCTATAACACCTGAGGCCATGGCTGTTTTAGAAAAGTATCCCTGGCCGGGGAATATACGTGAACTGCAAAATGTGATTGAGCGAATGGTCGTATTAGGAACGGATAATGCCAAAATAGATCAAGGTGATCTCCCCTCTGACCTCCTTTTTCACACAGAGACTGTTCAAAATTTACCCGGGCCTGCAGGCAACAATGTCGGGCTGCTCCAAGCCCGTCACTCTTTCGAGCTCAATTACATAATGCAGGCTCTTCGAATCTGCAAATGGAACCAGACCGAGGCTGCACAGTTGTTGAAAATACATAGAAATACCCTTATTCAGAAGATGAAAGCCCTGAATATCCGAAACCGCGGTTGAGGAAATAGGTTCCTTTATGAGAGCTTAAACCGGTATGTCTGGCAGCCAGGAAAAGGTTATAACACTCCCGCTCCGGATAATAGCGTTTGAAAAGAGATCTTTTCATCTATAGGCAACTGGATGGTGAACGTGGTGCCTTGTCCCTTGCTGCTTACCACATCAATCTGGCCATGATGCTCGGTAATAACCTTATGCGTTATTGGTAACCCCAAACCGGTTCCGCTGTCTTTGGTGGTAAAGAATGGATTGAAAATCTGCTGCAGTTCCTCTTGGGTTATCCCGTGGCCCGTATCCTGGAATATGATCAAGACTTTGCCGCTGGTTGGTGTAACTGCCAGCTTTCCATCATCGGCAGAGTCTTCGAAAAAGGTTTTGATTAACAATCGACCACCGCCGGGCATGGCCTGTATGGCATTTCGAATCAAATTGATAAATGCTTTAATCAGTTGATTAGAATCGGCTTGTACCAGCGGCAGGTTCTCTTGCAGATCCTGTTGGTACTCGATATTGCTTCGTTGTAAATCTTCATCTATTGTATCAATAGATTGTCTCAGCAGTCCGTTAATATCAGTTGTGGCAAACTCATACTTGGGAATTCGGGATAATTCCAGGAGTTCCTCAACAAGTACATTTATTCGCTCAGTTTCACGCGGGACTGTGCGGTTGAATTTTTCCAGAAAGCCGGGCTTATCGACCTTGCGGGGAAGCAATTGGACAAATGTCTTGATGGCCGATAGTGGATTTCTGATCTCGTGGGCCATGCCGGCAGCTAATGTGCCTAAACCGGCCAATCGCTCAGATTGTCGAATACGGGCTTCCAGTTTTTTAAGCTCGGTGATGTCGTGAAGATTCAGTATAATTTCGAGGGGTGTTCCTTTGGCACCATGCAGGATGCTGGAGCCAAGGAGGATTGTTTTGACTTCTGAGTCCTTTCTGATTTCAATCTCCCGCTGGGAAATTTGGGCTGATTGAGTGATGATTTTCTGTACCAGGAGAACCAGCTGGGAGGACTCGCCGAGGATGACTGCAATGTCTTTACCCTCTATGTCATTGACCGAAGAAAGACCCAGGAGGGTTCTGGCAGCTGGATTGATGGTTACAACAGTCCCTTTCATATCCACCGATAAGAGCCCATCGGCCATGGTGATCATGAGCTTTTCGGTGTAGTTCTGAAGTCTTTGGATCTCCTTGAGCTGTTTCTCCTGTCTTTCCTGGTGAGCTAAAATTTCTTTGGTCATTACGGCAAAATTAGCTGCCAGCACTTCAACTTCATCACCGGTTTTTATTCGTATCGTGTGAGTGAAGTTTCCTTTCGCCACATCCATGGTGGCCCACACCAGTTCTCCCAGGGGCCGGGTTACCCGTTGGACGCCCAGAAAAGATATTATGGTCCCGCTAATTAATGCTATTAAGCCTATTCCTGAAATTATCCAGATAGTCTGCCGTATTTGCAGATACATAGAGGTCAGGGATAACCCGACACGGATGGTGCCCCACCGGCTCTTCGAATCCGGGAGAAAGACCGGCAAAGCCACTTCCAGCCCTGGCTGTGATCCGGATTCTGCATCAATTTTCTGGACCACTGGGGCTGTGGCAGAGACAGCGCCTTTACTTATCTTGTCGGTTAACGTTTTCCCCTGAAGGTCAGGCCTGTTACTAAAACCTGCCACCCGGTTTTCTTTGTCATGAACAACCACATAGAGAATATTTGCGTCCTGAGCAGCCTGGTTGGCAAACTGTTCGAGAGTTATGTAATCATAGGCGAGCAAAGCCTTGGTTGAGGTGGCCACAAGACTTTGCGCAACAGCTTTTCCGCGTTGCTCGAGCTGTTGGTGAATGCTGCGGTTCTGAAACCATACCAGCGTGAGAGTGAGAACGCCAAGCAGCAGGATAAGCATGCAGGCATTGGCAAAGACAACTCGATACCTGAGGGGAATGAATCGGGGTTTAGGGAACAGTCGAAGCTGGAGTGGCCAATTTTGCATAACAATAAATCTACCCAGACCCAAAGCTACTGAGTTTGCATATCGTTCTTTATCCAGACACGATACAGAGACATGTAATCAGCTCCTAATGCACTAGGCTGGGCGCCTTGAACATGAGATTTATAGACCTGATCAACACTTGGATAAAGTAAAGGAATAACAGGCGTAGATTTCATTATCAACGCTTCGATTTCACGGTACATCGCTGCTCGCAGAGCGGGATCAATTTTCCCCCGGGCTGATAAAATCAAGCTATTTACCTTCTCATCCTTGTATCCCATATAATTGGCAGCAGCTCTGGATGCGAACAATGGATAGAAAAAGCTGTCTGGGTCAGGCATGTCTGCAAACCAGGCATAGCGATAAATCTGGACCTGATCTGAATTGATATACGCTTCGAAGTCTGACCAGTCGGTGATGTATCTTAGTGTTAAATCGATCCCCAATCCGGCCCAGGCTTGACGAACAAAATTCAATTCAGCCTGTGCAAAAGCAGATTTCGAACCGGAAACAATCTCAAGCGAAAGTGCACTGACTTTTTCTTCTGCCGGTGAGTTGTTACCTGCCTTGGGACCAGTCTCTTGATCTATAGGCAGTTGTGGCTTGTTTTCCTGACTCACCCCCGGCATACCGGGAGGCAGAATTCTTGCTGCCGGTTCTAACTGGTTATTGTAAACGTCACTCAATAATTTCTTACGATCGATGGCCTCAGAAAGTTTTCTGCGAAATTCGGGATTGTTCAAAAGGGGATGATCAACGTTGATACCGTAAAACATCAGGCTCAGGGTCGGCCGGTGGAACCACTGAAGACCTTTCTGAGAAGATAACTCCTCTCGAATGCTGCCTAAGACAGGCATTTCATCAAGTTTTCCGTCTCGAAAATCGGCTACAATCTGGTCGATCTCTCCTCCGGGGTAAATCCTATATTCCACCTTATCCAGAAGGGCTTCCCCTGCAAAATACTCTGAAAAATGCTCTAACTGAATATTCTTATCCTGCTCCCATGAGGAAAATCGAAAGGGCCCGCTACCCACCGGCTTTCGACCAAACTCCTGACCTAATCGGAGTACCTCTGCTTTGGGAACAATCTTGGCCTGATACATGCCTAATGCTGTAAGAAATGGCGCATAAGGTTCTTTCAATCGTATCAACACGACGTGCTCATCGATTGCCTGTAATCCAGCTACAACATCAGCATGGTGGTCGCGATATGCTTGTGCCCCGTCTATTTTAAGCAGCTGGGGCAAAATCGCAGGCGGAGGGGAAACTCTCAGGAGGCGGCTGAGGGAAAAGACCACATCTTGGGCAGAAACTATGTCACCATTATGAAAATGGGCATTTTTCTGGAGTGTAAATCTATAGTTCTGGCCGTTTTCTTCGATTTGCCAGGTTTCAGCCAGGGAGGGAAGTACCAGAAGGTATGGGTCGAAACGAACCAGACCATCAAAAAGTTGCTGAACAACCGCCGTGCCATATTGGTCCTGAACATAGGCAGGGTCAAGTGTCGGAGGGTTATTCAATAATGGGGCATGGTAAATACCACCTTTCGTTGTCTGCTTCTGGCTCTGACCGGTAGTATTGTGTGATCCAGCTTTTTCAGGCGACTGCTCACATGAACAGGTAAGGATAGAAACAGATAAGCCAGCGCAAATGACTATCAACCGAAGTAATTGGTACGAACTCATCCAACCCCCTCTCTAGATTATTAAGAAAAGCCTAGAGTATCATATAAGTTGTGTAATTCCCATATCTTTATGGGATGGTTGGTGGGAGGCAGAGGCGGGGTTCAACTAAAAAGAACACGAACCCTGCGATTCGTGTTCTTTTTTGGTCGGACATATTTCATAACGGCAAATATTTACGTTCAGACGTGTTGAAACAGACCCAGAAGAAATGTCGCTGTGTTTCTCTGCTACAGCAGATTTTTCTGGTCCCTTATGAAGAGGATATATGTATACCGAAACACTGGGAACGATTTCACCAGGGTTTAACCTACAACGTCACTAAAAACTCTATAGGAAAGAGGAGCAATATCGTGAAGCACCCTTCATGCGATGTGACTTTATGGGTACTTTATTTTCTCACATTTCATCACCCGGATATCCAGCAAGTAGCCGTAGTTGGTGATTCTACTCCTTACCATTTACAGACTTGACCAATCAAATTTATAACGGTTTCCATAAAAGCGGACGGTGTAGTAAACAAACCTTGAATTATATCTCCCAGGAGTCACGGTTGTTCAATCATTATTAAGAGAAAAGTCTACATCCAATTAATATCCAGCTCCACCTCTTGCTAAAACTGGCAATACATAACCGCTAACCACAACACTGACGATAAAAAGCTGGATCATTACCTTTTTCATTCTCATTTTCTCCTGTTGATTTTCTGCTCTATTTAGCCATTGTTATCAGTTGATTACTATTCAACTTGCAATCGGGATTAAACGCGTTTGAAACTAAATAAAGCAATGCTTATGCCAATTGATGTTGTTCTTTTGAGAAATGTCAACGTATTGATAATGCGATGTTTTTCGGCAGAGGGCAAAATGCCTGAAAATTCAGCTAATGGCACACAGTAGTGTGACCCTAATGTGTAATTGGTTGCATATCTTATTGAAATGTATACGAAATAGCAGACTGCACATAATTATGGGCTGAGCACATTATTGTGTGCAGCGGTGGCAGGCGGATTTTTTAAACTCATGCTTGAGTGAGGCTGGTTTGTGTACATCTCACCGGTTATCTGAGTTCAGTGAAAAGTAAAATAAGGTAGCAAGTATATTCAGTTAAAAGATGTGGGGAGGTCAACCTGATACGCTGACTACTTCACTGGCATAATAATTGCTTTTTCCTCAGCATAGCGAAATAACAATATGTATCCGGAGTAGGAGCAGAGGTAACTGCGTTTAATGACGCGATCACAGCTATGAGGTGGGGACAAGATGGAAACGGTTAAAAGAGAGTCGATTTTCGTCGTAGATGATGACCAGGGCATTTTGGATTCGTTTGATGCCATGCTGGGCGATGACTATCAACTATATATGGCTAATAATGGAGTTGATGCTTTGAAGTATCTGGATAGATATCAGCCTTGCCTTATGTTCCTGGATTTAAAAATGCCTCATATGAATGGACTGGAACTTTTGAAAAATGTAGCGGCGAGGAATTTATCCACTGTCATCGTTGTCGTAACTGCATTACCACAAGAGCAATATAGAGAACTTGCCAACCAGTATGGCGTTTACAGATACTTACAAAAACCCCTCGATGTTAACGAAGTTGAAAATATCACTGCTGTTGTAATGCATTAATTTTTTAGGAAAGTAAATCGGAGTACCATGCAAAGTAATATACTGTTCATTGACGATGATTCCGCTGTGCTCGAAGCTCTAAAGTGGACCTTTGCAGATGAACCCTATGAGTGTTATTTGTGTCAAACAGCTAGAGAGGCATTGAGCCTTATAGCTGAAATGGATTTTGCCGTAGTGATCTCAGATCAGCGCATGCCTGAAATGAGTGGTATAGATTTTCTGGAAGAGATAAGACATCAGAAACCAGCTACTATCCGCATACTCATGACTGCCTACCAGGAGATGAATCTTATTCTGAACGCGGTCAACAGAGGGCATGTTTACAATCTCATTTTTAAACCCTGGGACGTTGTCGAGTTAAAGAACATTATTAAAACTGCAGTTGAAGATTATACCTTGAAAAACGGCTGCAGTGGCTCACAACAAATCATCAGCGATGTCGATCAACTGATTCAGCTCAATCAAAGCCTGGAGCAAAAGAACCAGTACCTGATGGCAAGGCTGCAGCAAGCCCAAAAAATGGAAGCATTGGGTAATCTTGCCAGTGGTATTGCTCATGATTTTAATAATATCCTTTTTACTATCAATGGCATTCTACAGCTGACATTGATTGATAAATCCCTCGAAGCCAAGATGCATAATAATCTCAGCATGGCATTAGAGGCAGCCATTCGTGCAAAAGATCTCGTCTCACAGATACTCTCTTTCAGCAGAGCTAGTGAAAGCAGTGATAGGCCCGTTAAATTAGGGCCTCTAGTGAAAGAAGTGTTGAAGTTTATCAAAGCGGCACTGCCAGCAAGCATTGAAATTCATCAGGATATCAGGGTTGAAGATGAAAAAATCCGGTTGGAGGCCACGAAGGTATATCAGATTCTGATGAATTTATGCTCAAATGCGTTTGAAGCGATGAAGAGCAGTAAAGGCACCGTTCGTATCAGTCTAACCCGAACACTCATTGATCAACCGGAGCAGATCGAGCAGGTAAAACTGCTTCCAGGAGATTATTTCTGCCTGGCAGTGAGTGATAACGGGCATGGTATTGATGCGGCAAGCATACCCCGAATTTTTGACCCCTACTTTACAACCAAGGGGGACGATGGGGGAACCGGACTGGGGTTGGCTTTGATCAACCAGATTGTCCAGGATCATGGAGGGCGCATTGCTGTCGAAAGTGAGATGTATAAGGGAACACGATTTACTGTATACCTGCCTCTCGTTGAAGAAGATCAATAATAGAATACAAAGTGCAACCTCAAACAATGAGTATTACGTATAATTATGAGCGCTTATGATTCATTCGGGTGGTTTCTTATGTAATTTTCTTCTTATCTTGTCCTTCGGTCTAGTTCGCACTTCTCATTAAATTAAAGAAAAAAAGCTATAAATTCAATATTATCATTGATAATAGCAGGTGAACCATTTAGCCAATCCCTGTTACAGGGATGAGTCTTTTTGCTCATCTGTACATGAGTCTCGAGTTTTAATGTTGATCGGCATCTCTGAAAACGTACTCTGATCAGAATCTTGATGAGATATGCGGGCCAGCCTTTACGCCTGTCGCTTCATCATGTCGGCTAGCTTGGGCGGTAATGAGAAAAACTGAAAAGATCATGTGCTTTTGAAATGACTCGGAAATGTTGTAGTGGAATGTTTCCGGTTTTTTTTGTTTTTGTTCCTGACTGATAAAATGAGCTATCATGGTGTTGAGTTGTGTCTCGTTTGAGAATTGCCGGTAGACTGAAGGTCAGCGTTGTGTGCCCCTGTTTCTTCTTTGCAACGTGAGGTATAATGGACAACAACATACCGTGAGATATGCTTTATCTGTTCAGTAAATTTCCGATACACCTCACTTCTGAGCCTTTCTAACGTTACGTGTAATGGGATGGGTACGGAAATGTGTGAGACATATTTAAATAACTCTGAGTGGTTACGATTAGCTGACTGTTCCGGGCAGGATGCAGAATATCTCTACCTGCACGAGGCATCATTCAGATAACATCGTCATTGAATGGTTTGTCAATGAAACCCGATTGGCCTGTTCATGCTTGCGAGATTCGCGGAGTGCGTATAGGTGAGCGGGTTATATGGGTTGCAAGTTGCTGTCTTATCGCTGTTAATAGTCTGCAATAGTAGTATAAAATTTTACATTGGGAGACGTTTATGAAAGGGAAACATGGGTGGCAGATGTTTGGAATCCGGACAGCCTTTTATGCGGCATGTGTTGTTGCACTGGTGTCGGCAGGTACAGCATGTGCCGGTGGCACCTTGCGCGTTGCATCCATGGGCGAACCCGCTTCTCTTGATCCGCACAAAGTGAGCGGTACCTGGGAAAATTATGTTGTTGGTGACATGTTTTTAGGCCTTACTACCGAAGATGCGAGAGCTGAAGCTATTCCGGGTGTTGCCGAGTCCTGGACAATTTCAGACGATCTCAAAGTTTATACTTTCAAGCTGCGTAAATCTACCTGGTCAGATGGTACACCACTCACTGCAAACGACTTCGTATATTCTCTTCAACGCATTCTGTTGCCTGAGACTGCGGCTGAATATGCTTCTCTTCTCTATGTTATCGAAGGTGCTGAGGCGGTTAATACCGGCAGCGCTGCAGCCGAGACCCTCGCTGTAAAGGCTATTGACGATTACACTCTCGAAGTAACGCTGGTCGGTCCTGCTCCATATTTTCTCGACCTGTTGACGCATTACACCGCATATCCGGTGCCGAAGCATGTAATAGACAAGGTGGGCAAAGAATGGACCAAGCCGGAGAATATGGTCGTCAACGGTCCGTTTAAACTTGTTGAGTGGTTACCGAATACCCATGTCAAATTGACCAAAAACGATAAGTATTATGACATTGATTCCGTTGAGTTAGATGATTTGGTGTTCTTTACACAGGAAGACCGGGCAGCGGTACAGAAGCGTTTTCGTGCCGGTGAGATTGATGTAGCGATGGACTTTTCTTCTGACCAGATTGAGTGGTTGCGCGCGAATCTGCCGGAAGAGACGCATATTGCCCCGTATATGGGTATCTATTATTACCCGATTAACTCCTCGGTTAAGCCATTTACTGACGTTCGTGTGCGTAAGGCACTTTCTATGGCAGTAAACCGTGAGGCAATTGTTGATAAGGTTCTCAAAACCGGAGAGCTGGCAGCTTATTCGTTTGTACCTCCTGGAGTCTCCCACTATGCAAATCCTGCCGAGGTCGATTGGAAAGATCTTCCTCAGGCCGAGAAAAATACTCAGGCTAAGGCGCTGCTGGCAGAAGCCGGATTCAACGCTGACAACCCGCTTAAACTGACTCTTCGGTATAACACTTCAGAAAACCATAAGCGTATTGCCGTTGCTGTTGCTTCCATGTGGAAGCAGATCGGTGTGACCGCTGAGCTGTTCAATTCAGAAGTGAAGGTTCACTATGCCGACATGAAGCAGGGTGACTTCCAGGTGGCCCGTGCCGGTTGGATTGCGGACTATAACGATGCGCAGAATTTTCTCTATCTGCTTGAGACGCGTACAGGTGCCAATAACTATGGCCGGTACTCAAACCCTGAGTTTGATAGTCTGATGCAACAGGCAGAGGTAACTGCAGATCTTAAAAAACGTGGTGAGTTGATGCACAAGGCAGAGACTTTGGCCATGGCCGAGCAGCCTGTAATTCCTATCTATCATTACGTGTCGAAAAATCTCGTTTCCAAGAAAGTAGCTGGATTCTTTGATAATGCTAAAGATATCCATCGCTGGAGATACGTAACCCTCAAGCAGTAGCTTGTTGAGCTGTGGCAGACCCGCACGTCGGTTCTGCCACAGTATTTTTCAGGGGTATCCATATCTCGTTTCTGTAACAGGACATACTTCGGGAGTATTTGTATGTTTGCCTATGCTGTCCGTCGACTGGGAAGTTCAATTCCAGCTCTATTTATTATTGTAACCTTGGCTTTTTTCATGATGCGACTCGCCCCCGGCGGGCCGTTTGATCGGGAAAAACAATTACCACCGGAGATTGAGGCCAACATTCTTAAAGCCTACAATCTTGATAAACCGCTCCATGAGCAGTACTTCACGTATATCGGTAACATCATGCAGGGAGATTTCGGGCCTTCGTACAAGTACCTCGACTTCACTGTCACCGATCTGATAGTTGCAGGTTTTCCTGTCAGTCTACGACTTGGTCTTACCGCCATTCTGCTGGCGATAATCATCGGAGTTACGGCTGGTACAATCGCGGCCCTCAAGCAGAATACGGTGTTTGATTATATGGTGATGGGGTTAGCCATGACCGGCATCGCCATACCAAACTTTGTCATGGCACCGCTTCTGGCCCTCATATTCGGGGTGTATCTTTCCTGGTTTCCCGTTGCCGGCTGGGGGGGAGGTGCCTGGCCCAACCAGGTATTGCCGGTAATTACACTGGCTCTGCCCCAGATAGCCTATGTTTCCCGACTAACCCGGGGGAGCATGGTCGAGACCATGAACTCCAACTATATCCGTACCGCCCGGGCTAAAGGTCTGGCCGAAAAGGTCGTAGTGATCCGCCATGCCCTGAAGGGTGGTCTGCTACCGGTAGTCTCCTATCTAGGACCGGCGACAGCTGCGGTTATTACCGGTTCTGTCGTTATCGAGGCCATCTTTGATGTACCTGGTATCGGTCGATATTTTGTTAACGGAGCTCTTAACCGTGATTATCCGGTGGTGATGGGCGTGGTCATTTTTTATGCAGTGCTCATTATGGCGCTGAATTTGATTGTGGATCTGATTTATGGATTCCTCGATCCGAGAGTAAAGGTTGAATAAGTGGCGAATACACCATTCATAAAAGACCAGCTTACTGGTCTGGACATTGCTGAGGACGTAAAGGGACGCAGTCTGTGGCATGATGCCACCCGCCGCCTCTTTCATAATAAGGCAGCCGTAACATCCATGGTGCTGCTCGGCATTATCATTATTCTGGCTATTCTGGCACCGTATCTGTCACCGTGGGCTTTTGATGATCCCGACTGGGCATATGATTTCCCTGGCGAGCCCAATATGGAGATGAAGCACTGGTTCGGCACCGATGGTAACGGGCGTGATCTCTTTGTGCGCACCTTGTATGGGGCGCGAATATCACTCATGGTCGGAATTCTGGCAACCACCGTAAGTTTGCTGATCGGTGTGACCTATGGTGCGACTGCAGGATTTCTCGGTGGCCGGGTCGATAACGTGATGATGCGTATCGTTGATATCCTCTACTCCCTGCC
>JBFHGS010000016.1:0-39955 GCA_041582995.1 Desulfopila sp.
ATTCACCTCAAGACCGTGGCCACCGAGCGTATTGACCAGATCGTACCCTTTCATGTATTTGGTCGGATGGCCGGCAATGGTCACATCGTTATCATCGAGCAGCAACTTGACGTTTAAGCCGCGCATAACCGCGTAGCGAGCCGCTTCAGCATCATCACCTTCCATCTGAGAGCCGTCACTGCCGAACATCACAACAATCTTTTCTTTATCCGCTTCAGCAACACCGTTTACATAGCTCCACATATGACCGAGACGACCTGATGAAAAGAATACTCCCTCTTCGTCCTCACGCTCTGGATGGCCATAGTAGCCTTTGTCATATTCACGATAATGGAGCAGAGATTCAACTTCACGATGACCGTTAAGTACTGCCATCATGTACTGTATAGCAACGCGATGACCCGCCTCATCAAAATAGACAGGATGAACTTTATCTGACCCCTTCATGAAGCCATCGACAATAAGCAGCTCAGGTACGATATCAAAAGCACCGCCGGTATGGCCACCAAGCCCCTTTACATTGGCAAGAGCCGTGAAAAAAATCAGGCTGTCACGTACAATACGAATATTTTCCGTGAGGGTAGCACGTTGCTCATCGGTCAGCGCTGTCTGTGCCAGATCCAACTGCAGCGGGGTATAACCAGTCAGGTCGATCGGGAATTTCATTTCTTTCCTCCAGAGATTTCTACTCAAATAGAAAACGATTTTCTTTTAATTCAGGGAGTTCCAGTATCTGCTGCAGCCTTCTGCTATTACAGGATGTAAAACCTACGGCGTATCTGGACCATAAATCAGGCATGGGTATCAGCATCAACAAGACGCAGATACCCATGCTCAAAAAAAAACGGGATGAAAAACATCCCGTTTATACGTAAAGGGGTCTCTCTATTTCTCCGGAGCACCCAGCCTTCTGGAGAGTTCCAGAGCTGTGTCGATCACCTTGTTAGTGATCCCCAGCATCTGTTCGTAACTGTCAAGATCGGTCAAGGTCGAAACACTTAACGCGGCACACACTTTACCGGTGTTATCACGGACAGGGGCTGAAACACAGCGGACCATTTTCCAGTTCTCTTCATCGTCTGTAGCCCAACCGCGCTTACGCACCTCAAGCAGACTTGACTTCACATCTTCAGCACTCACTCTGGTATTCGGAGTCAGTTTGACAAAATCAACTTTTTTCAAAATCTTGTCGACTTCAGCATCGGTTTTCCATGCCAGAAGAACTTTACCCATAGCTGTGGAATGTACACCCACTCGCTTTCCGGCCCAGGTATCAATGGAAATGGAACCGTGGACATTCTCCTTCAGCAGGTAAATGACTTGTGAATCATCCAGAATACCAAGGTGTACTGTTCTCTGGGTATCATCTGAAAGCGCTTTGACCAGAGGGCGAGCCTCAGTGGTCATATCCACGTGAGCCGCAGCTTTTGCGCCAAGTTCAATAAGACGAAGCCCAAGAGTATATCTGGCACTACCGCCTACTTCGCGAACAAATCCCAGTGATTCAAGTGTACTGATAGTTTTGTACGTACTGCTTTTGGGATGCCCCAGCGTAGTATGAATTTCAGTAAACGATGCTTCTCCTCGCCGGAGAAGAAATTCAAGGATTTCGTTGGCCTTGATAAGTGCCGAAACGGCATAGAATTTTTTTGGCATAACTCAACACAATAACAATTAAACAGCTGCCGAATCTGGCTTTGCTGATGTATTTCAAACGTGACTCATAGTTTCATTTAAGAAACCACTCCTAAAAAATGCTCAATATCGGGCATTATGTCAATACAAATCTCATCTGAAAGCCCAACGGCAATACGCTTTTTGACAATTCTTCTCAGAAAAGACTTACATAGAGTCTGCAACAATCGCGAAGCCGGCGTTTCTGTCAGCAACAAAACAGGCAGTCAGTTCTATACTCAAACTGACTGCCCTACATATTTTACTCTATCAGAGGCTGTTGACTCGAAACTTTACACTGCGGAGTCATGAGCGAACTTCAGCCATTGCACTATGACACTTCAGGGCTTTGCAACATGACAAGCTACAAAGTTCTCTCCCACTTTGCGAATTTGCGGCACATCCTTCGGGCAGATATCTACAACCAGCGGACATCTTGGATGAAACGTGCAGCCGGAAGGTGGCTTCATTGGTGAAGGTAACTCGCCTTTCAGCACTATGCGTTTTTTCTCCTTGAATGGATCGGCAACAGGTGTCGCCGAGAGCAGAGCCTGAGTATACGGATGCTTTGGACATTCAAAAATGGTATTTCTACTGCCGGATTCCACAGGAACACCAAGATACATAACCATGACATCATCTGCAATATGCTGAACGACAGAGAGATCATGACTGATAAAAAGATACGCCAGGTTCAGTCTTTCCTGAAGATCTGATAACAGGTTCAGAATCTGGGCCTGAATAGAAACATCCAGAGCCGAAACAGGTTCATCGAGTACCAGAATTTCCGGATCCAGCATAAGGGCCCGGGCTACGGCAATACGCTGGCGCTGCCCACCGGAGAACATATGTGGATAGCGGTCATAATGCTCAGGACGCAAACCAACCAGGCTGAGCATTTCACGGGCGAGCTTTTCCCGTTCCTGTTTGGTTTTATCGGTATTTACCAACAGCGGTTCTTCAAGAGCATGACCGATTTTCTGGCGCGGATTAAGCGATCCATACGGGTCCTGAAAAACGATCTGAACCTTCGTGTGATATTTATCCCGCTCAGCGGCACTCAGTGAACCAAGGTCGACACCATCAATTTTCAGCGTACCGGAAGTAGGTTCTTCAATCAAGGTAACCAGCCGGGCAAGGGTCGACTTACCGCAACCAGATTCGCCAACAACAGCCAGTGTTTTTCCGCGTTTGAGATTAAAGGTGGCACCGTCCAGAGCTTTCACAATAGCGGGGGCTTTAAAAGCACCGCGAGCAACCGGATAGTGTCGCCTCAAATTTTCTGCTTCCAGAACTATTTCATTTTTCATGCAGCATCCTCCCTGGTCTGCGGGTATCCGGTAGGTTGGCCTTCTGCGAGAGGATAATGACACAGCGCCCTGCCCATCTCATGACCTGCTGCCACAGGAGGAGTAGTACGACACCTTTCGGTGACAAATGAACAGCGAGGCGAAAACAGACATCCATCCGGCCTGTCAAACTGACCGGGTACAACACCGGGGATAGACGGAAGTTTGCGAGATACACTGCGCTCAGGAAGAGAAGCCAGCAAAGCAGAAGTATACGGATGATGCGGGTCGCTGAACAGTCCTTTCACATCCTGTTTTTCCACCTGCTGACCTGCATACTGCACCACAACACGCTCGGCAGTTTCAGCAACCACACCCATGTCATGGGTAATCAGAATAAGAGCCATATTCTTTTCCTGCTGGAGCTTTAACAGCAGATCGAGAATCTGGGCCTGAATGGTAACATCAAGTGCAGTTGTCGGCTCATCGGCAATCAGCAGACGAGGGTTGCAGCTGATGGCCATAGCGATCATAACCCGCTGACTCATTCCTCCGGAAAGCTGATGCGGAAAAGCGCCAAGACGCTTTTGCGGTTCTGGAATTCCAACCAGTTCCATCAGTTCCAGTGCTCGCTCATTGCGTTCTTTACGGTTCATTTTCTTATGAACCTTAAGCGACTCTGTCAGCTGAAATCCCACGGTAAAACACGGGTTGAGGCTGGTCATCGGTTCCTGGAAAATCATCGTCAGCTCAGAGCCTATTATAGATCTCCTCTCTTTGGTGTTCATCGTCAGCATATCATGACCATCAAAGCGCAGCACATCGGCAGTGACTGTGGCTGTCCAGGGTAAAAGCCCCATCAAAGCCAGCATAGCAACCGATTTACCGGACCCTGATTCCCCGACAATAGAGACGATATCACCCGGATCAACATTCAACGTTACACCGTCAACCGCCTTAAACTGCCCGCCGGCAGTCTGGAAGGAAACGGATAAATTTTGTATTTCAAGTAATGACATCTTTACTATGACCGTTTGAGTTTCGGATCAAGGGCATCACGCAGTCCATCACCCATGAGGTTAATTGCCAGCACGGTGAACAGAATTGACAGTCCGGGGAAGGTTACAACCCACCAGGCGCGCAGGATGAACTCACGGGCTTCTGCCAGCATTGTTCCCCATTCCGGGGTCGGAGGCTGGGCGCCCATCCCGAGAAAACCGAGGGCTGCAGCATCAAGGATTGCCGTGGAAAAGCTGAGAGCCGCCTGAACTATGAGCGGTGCCATACAGTTTGGCAATATGGTAACAAACATCAGCCGCAGACGCTTAACACCGATGACGCGGGCTGCCGTCACATAATCCTTGGTCATTTCCCCCATAACAGCTGCACGGGTAAGGCGAACGTAATGCGGTTGCTGGACAATAGCGATGGCGATCATAGCATTGATAAGACTCGGACCAAGCAGAGCGACAAGTACCAGTGCCAGTAACAGGCTCGGAAATGCAAGCACAACGTCCATGATTCTCATAATTACTGTATCAACCTTGCCACGGAAAAAACCGGCGCAGAGGCCGAGAAATATCCCGACAAAGAGCGATACCGAGACTACGATACAACCGATGAAGAGCGAGAACCTTGAGCCATAAATAAGCCGTGAAAGCAGATCGCGACCAACAGCATCTGTCCCCAGCGGGAATCGCAGACTGCCACCATCCTGCCAGAACGGCGGCTGCAGAAACGCCTCACGGTACTGGTGATTGGGAGCATGCGGAGCAATAAAATCTGCGAAAATCGCAATCAGCACAATGCAGACGAAAAACACCAGCCCCATGACTGCGCCGCGATTTTCACTGAAATACGACCAGAATTCCGACAGCAGGGCCATACGACCGCCCGCTCGGGTATCCAATGTATCCTGAATTGAAGAAGCTTCTGACATAATTTAATCTGTGTGTCGAATTTGTGGGTTAACCAGGCCATAAAGCAGATCTACGACAAGGTTTACCAGCATTACCACCGCCGCAATAAGGAGCAGTCCTCCCTGTACGGATGGATAGTCACGCCGGAAAATCGAATCTACCATCCATTTGCCAATACCGGGCCAGGAAAAGATTGTTTCGGTAAGAATTGCTCCGGCAAAAAGTACACCTACCTGCAGGCCAATGACGGTGATAACCGGTATCATTGCGTTACGAAGAGCATGAATACCAATTACCCGTCCTGGTCCAAGACCTTTGGCTTTTGCTGTGCGGACATAATCTTCCCCGAGAACCTCAAGCATGGCAGAGCGCGTCTGACGGGCAATGACAGCAAGCGGAATGGTGGCAAGAACTATGGATGGCAAAATCAGGTGAGATAGCGCTGAGGAGAATGCCCCGCTTTGTCCAGAGAGCAGACTGTCTATCAGCATAAAGCCGGTAACCGGTTCAAAGTAATACAGCAGCGATATCCTGCCGGAGACAGGTGTCCACCCCAGAGTACCAGAAAACAGAATTATAAGCAGAAGCCCCCACCAGAAAATAGGCATTGAGTAGCCGGTCAGGGCGCCGGCCATAACCGAGTGATCAAAAGCCGAACCGCGTCGAGTAGCCGCGATCATCCCTGCTGGCAAACCGAAAAAAACCGCAATCAGAATCGCACAGAAAGAGAGCTCCAGAGTCGCTGGGAAGAGGGTGAAAAATTCTTCAGTAACCGGTTTTTTCGTGATTATGGATTTACCAAGATCACCTTGAACAAGATTACCGACATAGGTCACATACTGCTCCAGTACCGGACGGTCAAAACCGAATTCCGCCATGAGTTGCGCATGTCGTTCTTCAGTCATGCCTCGTTCTCCAGCCAGAAGCAGCACGGGGTCACCGGGCAACAACCGAATAAAGATAAAGGCCACCAGAGTTACGCCAAAGAATGTGGGCAGCAAAACACCCAGCTTCTTCAATAGAAATTTAAGCATTAGAAATTACTTCAAGAGTTGGTTCAGGACATGGGCCACAAGGTACTATCACATTCATATACACTATAAAGTACCCGTATGGAATCGGGCCGGATAACCCTAAAGATCACCCGGCCCGAAGAGCCTGTACTATTTCAGGTCAACGCCGTAAAAAATATGGCCGCCAAAAGGATCAATCTTGTAATTGACAACCTCATTGCGGATCGGCTCATAAACAACAGAGTGAGCGATGGTTGCCCATGGAGCCTGCTCTTTGAAAACTACCTGAGCCTCTTCGTACAGCTTGGTACGCTCTGCAGGATCAGCAACAATCTTCGCTTTCTGGATCAGGTCCTCAAATGGCTGGTAACACCACTGGGCACGGTTGGAGCCGCCAACGCCGTCACAACCGAGCAGAACTGCAAGGAAGTTATCTGGATCTCCATTATCACCGGTCCAGCCAAGCAGAACTGCACCATCACGATCCTCTTCCTTAGAGCGCTTAAGATACTCACCCCATTCGTAGGATACGATCTCAGCTTTCACTCCGACCGCTGCCCAGTCAGCCTGAATAACCTCAGCCATACGGCGGGCATTCGGGTTGTATGGACGCTGTACCGGCATTGCCCATATTTTAGTGGTCAGATCTTTGAGGCCTGCATCTTCAAGCATCTTTCTGGCTGCAACAGGATCATAGCTGTCATCCTGAACTGCGTCATTGTAAGACCAGATGGTCGGGGGAATCGGGTTCTTTGCAACTTTACCGGCACCCTGGAATACTGCATCAAGGATTGCCTGCTTATTAATTGCTTTGTTCAATGCCTTACGAACAACAGGCTGATCAAATGGAGGCATCTTGGCATTGTAGGCAAGATAACCGACGTTCAATCCTTCCTGACTCATCAGATTAACATCCGGATCAGCGGACATAGCCTCAAGATCAGCAGGATTCGGGTATGGCATTACATGACACTCGCCAGCCTTCAGCTTCTGATAACGTACGGAAGCATCAGGGGTTATGGCGAATACAAGGTCATCGATCATGGCTTTGCCAGCCCAGTAGTCAGGATTTGCCTTGTAACGGATAACGGCATCCTTCTGGTACGCTACCAGCTGGAACGGACCGGTTCCGACAGGTTCCTGGTCAATAACTTCAGGAGTACCAGCCGCCATCAGTTTATCTGCATACTCGCCGGAGAAAACTGAGGCGAAATCCATTGCCAGGTTGGCAAGCATAGGTGCCTCAGGCTTTTTCAAAACAAATTTAACGGTGTAATCATCAACCTTCTCAATCTTCTCAATCAGGTCAGGCATTCCCATACCGTCAAAATACTCATAGGTACCGCCGGAAACCTTGTGATACGGATGTTCTTTGTCCAACTGACGCATAAAGGTGAACACAACATCGTCTGCATTGAAATCGCGGCTCGGGGTAAACCCTTTGGTGGTATGAAACTTGACACCCTTTCTCAGGTGAAAGGTGTATACCAGTCCGTCCTCGGAAATATCCCAGCTTTCAGCCAGACCAGGAATAATCTTGGTTGCTCCACGCTCAAACTCAACAAGTTTATTGAAAATCTGGCGGGAAGTTGCATCGAAAGTGGTTCCTGCGGTGTAGAATGCGGGATTAAAACCTTCCGGGCTGCCTTCAGAGCAATATACCAACGTTTTAGCCTGGGCACCAAGTGCTCCCATGGTTAAAAGTGATGCACCGCAAAATGCAGCAAACAGTTTTGTAGATCTGTTCATGTGTTGTCTCTCCTCTTGTGTTGTTTTTACAAATGATTCAGTTGATCTTGAAAAAACATCTCCTCAACTTTCGTAAAACACGTACATTCTCAAATTAAAAAGCTATACTTGATCTAACGTTCGCGTCAAGGATCTTAGGGCGTGTTTTTAACCAAATTCTCACATTAATACAACAACAACATATGGCTGCACAGGGCATTACACAGAAATCCGGCGACATAGTATACATCTCCATATCGCCAGACCAGCATCCTGATATTATTCCCTTTCCTGTGGCAGGATCAGATTCAGAACCAGGCCGAGGATACCTGCCAGACCAATTTTCTCAATGGCAAACGCACCAGCTGTAAATTTCATACCGCCAATACCGCAAACCAGAATAACTGCTACAATTATGAGGTTTCGCGGAGTGGTGAGATCTTTACCGGACCTAACCAGGGTATTGATACCCACAACCGTGATCATACCAAACAACAGTATCATGATTCCGCCCATCACCGGTGTAGGAATTGTCGCAAGCAACGCGCCAACCTTACCGATAAAGGATAGCAGAATCGCGCAGATTGCGGCCCAGGTCATGATGGCCGGATTATACGCTTTGGTAAGAGCAACTGCCCCGCTCACTTCCGAGTATGTGGTGTTGGGAGGCCCACCAAGTAACGAAGCGATTGAGGTTGCAATACCGTCACCCAGCATAGTTTTCTCTATACCCGGGTCTTTAACGTAATCTTTACCGGTTATGGAGCCAACAGCCAGAACATCACCAAAATGCTCAATAGCAGGAGCTATTGCTACCGGGACGATGAAAAGCACCGCTTCCCATTTCCACTCAGGCAGAACGAATGCAGGCATCGCTAACCACACCTTTTCAGCAACAGGCGTCAGGGATACCAGAACCGGACCGGTCCAGTTCTGCAGATCACCCGGATTAAATGAAGCCTGTACAGAAGCTGTAAAACCAGTAACATCCAGAACTATTGAAGTAATGTATCCGGCTATAATACCGCAAAGTATTGGAATGAGTTTCAACCATCCACGTCCAAGCAGAGATACAAGTGCGGTCGTGACCAGAGAAACACCTGCAACTATTATAGCGGTCTTCTCTGGAACAAGCCAGGCGGAACCGTCACCGGTACGGCCCATCGCCATATGCACTGCAACAGGCGCAAGAACCAGACCAATAACCATAATCACCGGACCGGTAACGATAGCAGGTAATAATTTATGAAGTATGCCTGAACCGAAATAGCGGATAAGGAAACTCAAGAGTATATAAAAAACACCGGCGGCGGTAAGACCGCACATTGTTGCCGGTATACCCCACGTCTGCACGCCATAGATAATCGGTGCAATAAAAGCAAAGGAAGAAGCGAGAAATACAGGCACCTTTCCTTTGGTAACAACCTGAAATACCAGCGTTCCAATACCCGCAGTAAAAAGTGCGACGTTCGGATCAAGCCCAGTCAGGATCGGAACCAGGACCAGAGCACCAAAGGCAACAAAGAGCATCTGGGCTCCGAGCAGACTATCTCCCAGTCGAAAGTGATAGTCAGAGTTGTTTACTTCTACAGACATAATACATTCCCCCCTTTCATAATGTGTTTCTATAAATACATGCCTCTAAAAGGCAGTTATTGGTATTTCAGGCAAAAAAAAAGTCATTACAGAAACTGTAATGACTTTAACGGCTACTTGGTGCCGAAGATCTTATCCCCGGCGTCCCCCAGACCTGGCAATATGTATCCGACATCATTTAGCTTTTCGTCAACAGCAGCGACATAAATATCCACATCGGGATGGGCTGCAGTAATGCGGGCAACACCTTCAGGAGCGGCAACAAGAAATAATCCTTTGATTGACTTGCAACCAGCTTTTTTCAAAGTCTCGATAGTAGCAAGAAGCGTTCCACCGGTTGCCAGCATCGGATCGAGGATAAGCGCGGTACGCTCTTCCATATTGGATGCGGTTTTAACATAGTACTCTACAGGTTGAAGTGTCTCTTCGTTGCGGTAATAGCCGACAACACTCACCTTTGCAGAAGGAATCAGATCGATAACACCATCCATCATACCAAGACCTGCACGCAGAATAGGTACGATAGTAATCTTCTTTCCTTTTATCTCTTCAACTTCAACCGGTCCAGCCCAACCTTGTATGGTTTTTCTCTGAGTTTCCATATCTTTGGAAGCCTCATAGGTCAGCAACCGTGCAACTTCTGAGGACAGATCCCGGAAATCCTTGGTGGAGATGTCATGCTGGCGCATCAGGCCAAGTTTGTGTTTGATAAGTGGGTGATCCGCGACATGTACGGCCATAGTATTCTCCTGATATAGGCTTTAATGGTTACAAAAAGGACAGGCAGCGAAAGAGCGTGAACCGGTTCGCCGTGGTGTGGCTGCACAAGCCGGTTCAAGCGAGTCAAAAGTCACGCTAATTTCAACACCTGACCACAGTCTATCTGAAAGCTCTCTCCGGTTGCAACAAGTCATCTGTTATATAAAATACCGGAAAATAGCTAGGATTTGCAAGGCGGGATTTTTCCCGTTTTTTTACTCCAGACTTCTTGGACGGCCCAACCGTGTTAACGGCAGCAACTCAACTGCAATAATGCCAAAAAGTATCAGACCCGCCCCGGATAACTGCATCAAAGACAGTCGCTCATCCAGGAAAAGGTAGCCGGCAAACGCTGCAAAAACTGTCTCGGAACTGAGTATGATGGCAGCATCTGCCGCCTGGGTATACCTCTGCCCGACAACCTGCAGAGTAAACGCCATGCCAACCGAAAAGACTCCGACGTAGGCGATCCCAAAGAGTGCACTGTTGAAATCCGCCATGCCGGGTTGCTCAACACAAGCACCGAGCACAAGACCGAGAACCCCGCAGACGAAGAACTGAAACGTAGCCACAACTAAAGGCGCTCTGGTTCTCGAAGCAACATATCCAACCAGTAGAACATGGGTCGCCCAGAACAGCGTGCTGGCAATAACCCAAATGTCACCAACCTGCAGAGCAACGTGCTGAGCCCCACTCAGTATATACGTACCGACAAAACATCCGATTGACGCAGGCCATACCGACCAGTGCACCCTGCGCCGCAGTAGGAGAAGTCCGATAATGGGTACCATCGGTACATAAAGTGCAGTAAGAAAACCGGCATTGGTAACCGTAGTATGCAGGATTCCGTATTGTTGCAGTACAGCGGCAGTAAAAAGTACGGTGCCGGTTATCGTAAGCAGATACCAGTCCGACTGAATAAACGGACGCTCACTGCTGTGAACCCGTTTAAACTGAAAAACAGCAAATGGAAGAACAACAATGGCACCTACCAGAAATCTGGCACCGGTAAAACTTATTGTTCCGAGGTCACCGGTACCAACCTGCTGAGCCACAAAGGCACTACCCCAGATCATTGCAGCGAGCATGAGAAGGAAATTCGCCTGTATACGGTTCATGGCAACCTCTGTAGTAACAAATTTTGTCGGAAATAATCGACAGCAAGCTAAAATTGCGCAGGGCAGTATACAGGCAAAAAATGAATTTACAAGGGGATGTGGTAAAAATGATAATTTTTCTCGTCAGCCTATCATCCTGAATAAGCACCTGTTCAGGTACATTGAAATATGTTCGTTTTGAGCTCTTGGAGGTTTCATATGAAAATGAAATTGACATTAATATTTAATTACAGGATAATGCGGCCGAAATCAGACACGTAACAACATCAACCTCTTTCAGGTACCGTTCATGGATTATCTCTCAGCCAGACAAAACCAGATTCTGACCCTGGCCCGTGAACACGGCAGGGTTGACGTTGACGAGTTGTCACAGTCATTCAAAGTCTCCCCGCAAACTATTCGAAAAGACCTTAACGAACTCTGCGAGAAACAATTACTTCAACGTATACACGGTGGCGCAATCGTCGGCTCCGGCATTGAAAATGTCAGCTATGAGGCACGACGCCTACTGGCCCCTGACAGCAAACAGGCAATCGGCGCTGAGGCAGCGCGGCTTATCCCGGACAACAGTTCACTCCTCATTAATATCGGAACAACCACTGAACAGGTAGCTCATGCCCTGAAAGACCATCATGGCCTGCTTGTTATCACCAACAACGTCAACGCTGTCCATATTATGAAAAACTTCATGGGCATTGAACTGATCATCGCCGGTGGTCTTGTACGCCGCTCCGATGGCGGTATCGTCGGTGTCGCTGCAGTTGATTTTATCAACCAGTTCAAAGTTGACTATGCGGTCATAGGTGTTTCTGCAATTGACGAGGACGGCTCTCTTCTGGATTATGACTTTCGGGAAGTGCGTGTTGCCCAGGCTATCATTTCCAACGCCCGCCATGTTATACTTGTTGCAGATTCAATGAAGCTGGAACGTAATGCCCCGGTCCGCATCGGCCATATATCTCAGATTAATACGGTAGTTACCGATGCAGAGCTTCCGCAGAAGTTACAATCAATCTGCCAGGAAAACGGTGTTGAAATTGTGGTAGTATCACGATAAACGAAAACCAATATGAAACCACGGTTCCCAGCCCCTCCTGTTCACCTCTGTATCAGTATGTTTTTGCATTATTTTGCCACATTATGGAGGACTGGAAACATTTTCTAAACTGATGAATATTTTCACTTGAATGAATATTTATTTTCGATTACTTATCTTTTAAGGTTGTATTCGAAACTTCAGACTGGTGCAGCCGAAACCATATCCACATCAAACACCTACACTTCAATCGGAGGGATCAGCCATGAAAGCTCCAGTATATGATTTAGCAGTTGTCGGCGGTGGGGTTAACGGTTGTGGTATAGCACGCGATGCTGCAGGTCGCGGCCTTTCAGTATTTCTCTGCGAGCAGAACGATCTTGCAAGCGGCACATCTTCTGCCTCAACCAAACTTATTCATGGCGGGCTTCGTTATCTTGAGTATTACGAATTCCGTCTGGTGCGTGAAGCCTTGACCGAACGAGAAGTGCTGTTGCGTGCCGCCCCTCATATCATATGGCCTCTTCGATTTATCCTTCCACACCATAAAGGCTTGCGCCCTGCCTGGCTCATTCGACTTGGCCTTTTTATTTACGACCACCTGGGTGGACGTAAACTTCTACCCGGTACATCTACCGTTGATTTAACTATGGATGAAGCGGGTGCACCGCTCAAGGGCCAGTTCAGTAAAGCTTTTGAGTACTCCGATTGCTGGGTCGTAGACAGCAGGCTGGTTGTTCTGAACGCTATCGACGCCGCAGAACATGGCGCAGAAATACGAACACGAACAACCTGTGTCTCCGCAAGACGCCAGGGTAACATCTGGAACGTGACTGTGGCCGACTCTGTAACAGGTCAACAGCATGAGATCCAGGCCAGAACCCTGGTAAATGCCAGTGGCCCCTGGATGGACAGTACCCTGTCAACGATCGATCATACTGAATCGAAAGAACACATCAGGATGGTTAAGGGCAGTCACATAATTATCAGAAAACTGTTTAATCATTCCCGTGCTTATATATTTCAAAACACGGATGGCAGAATCATTTTCGCCATTCCCTATGAAAATGATTTTACCCTGATCGGCACAACAGACGTCGATTTTCATGGAGATCCAGGCAGCGTCAGAATCTCTGCCGAAGAGATTGATTACCTGTGCAATGCCGCCTGCGAATATTTCAGCGCGACAATCTCCGCCGAAGACGTCGTCAGCAGCTATTCCGGAATCCGTCCTCTTTTTGATGATGGCAAAAGTGACGCAAAAGCTGCAACCCGCGATTATGTCCTGAAACTCGATGTGCAGGATAACAACACACCTGTTGTATCTATATACGGCGGCAAAATAACCACATACAGAAAGCTTGCCGAGTCTGTTCTGGAAAAGCTCTCGCCTTATCTACCAGGTATGGGCCACTCATGGACTGCAGATGCACATATGCCCGGTGGTGATTTTTCTCCCACCGATTTCAATGGTGAAGTTGAGAGACTGATGGCATCCTGCCCGGTACTGCGTGCCGAGCATGCCACACGCCTGGTACGAACCTATGGAACCCGTGCGCTGCAAATGATCGCCACGATCCAGGACGTAGAAGATATGGGGCTCTGTTTTGGCGGAAACCTGTATGAATTTGAAGTTGAACACCTTATCCGGCACGAATGGGCAAGAACTGCAAGTGATGTGCTCTGGCGCCGGACGAACATGGGCCTCGTGCTCAGCAGTCAGGAAGCTGACTTCCTGCACACATGGATGGAAAAACAGCATCAGTAAACCTCTCTCATAAACAAAAGGCGAAACAATGCAGCTTGAGTTACAGAATGTCTGCAAAAAGGTCGGCAAGGATTTTCACATTCGTGACGTCTCCCTGACCTTGGAAGCTGGAACCCTCAACATCCTGCTCGGACCTACGCTATCGGGAAAAACCTCCCTGATGCGTCTCATGGCAGGACTCGACCAACCAACAGCAGGCGCAGTTCTGGTGGACGGAGAGGATGTTGCCGGTATTCCAGTGCAGAAACGAAATGTGGCAATGGTCTATCAACAGTTCATCAACTATCCGAACCTGAGCGTATTCGAAAACATCGCATCTCCTCTACGTATTGCAAAAACACCACAGGCTGTTATTGACAAGAAGGTCAAAGAGGTTGCTGATCTACTGAAGCTGAACGAAATGCTCAAACGCACACCTCAAGAATTATCAGGCGGTCAGCAGCAGCGCTGTGCACTGGCTCGCGCCTTGGTAAAAGAAGCTGGCCTGGTACTGCTTGATGAACCTCTGGCTAACCTGGACTACAAGCTGAGAGAAGAACTGCGTGAAGAATTTCCGAAAATCTTTGCCGCAACCGGTTCAATCTTCGTGTACGCCACTACTGAACCTTCGGAAGCGTTACTGCTTGGTGGTAAAACGGCCACTCTTCATGAAGGCCGTGTCACTCAGTTCGGCCGTACTATTGAAGTGTTCCGTCGACCCGAGAATCTTATTACCGCCCAAACATTCTCAGATCCGCCACTCAACCTGTTGCCTGTAACCAAACTGAATAACTCCATGTTATTCAAAAGCCATGTTGAAGTACCCCTGATTGGAAAACTTCCCGATCTGCCTGACTCCGACTACACTATTGCCTTTCAACCTAACCACCTCAGTCTTGAACGTAATTCCTCTGGCGACATAGGTGTGAAAGCCCGGGTTGCAGTTACGGAAATTACAGGTTCAGAAAGTTATATTCACGTAGATGTTGCCGGTCTGCGCTGGGTTGTACTCGCTCACGGAATCCACAATGTTGATATAGACACGACCATTGAGGTTTTTCTGGATCCCGGCAAGTTTTACGTTTTTGATACAGCTGAAAATCTTGTCGTCACACCGGAATCCATTACGGGGGCATAGAAGGAGAATACCATGGCGAATATTACCTTAAAAGAAATTGCCCATTCGTATAGCGGAGAATCTGATAATCCTGATGATTTTGCCTTAAAGCGACTCGATCTCACCTGGCAGGATGGAGGCGCATATGCGCTCCTCGGCCCTTCTGGTTGCGGCAAGAGTACGCTTCTCAATATCATTTCAGGTTTATTAAAACCAACTCGCGGAAAAATTCTGTTCAATGAGCAGGACGTTACCAACGCTCCGACAGAGCATAGGAATATTGCTCAGATATTCCAGTTTCCTGTTATTTACGACACAATGACGGTGTTTGAGAATCTGGCCTTCCCGTTGAAAAACAGGGGCCGCACCAAGGCTGAAATTGAACCCAGGGTTATAGAACTTGCGGGCATGCTCGGTCTTGGTGATAATCTGCACACTAAGGCACAGCACCTTACTGCCGATGCCAAACAGAAAATCTCCTTGGGCCGTGGCCTGATACGCCAGAGCGTCAACGCAATCCTCTTCGACGAACCGCTTACGGTTATCGATCCGCAGATGAAATGGGAACTGCGCTCACAGCTCAAGCATTTACACAAGAAATTCGGCTTCACCATGATTTATGTCACTCATGACCAGACTGAAGCCCTGACCTTTGCAGACCAGGTCGTCGTAATGTATGAGGGCAGTATAGTTCAGGTAGGAACCCCGAAGGACCTTTTCGAGCGGCCGGAACACACCTTTGTCGGCTATTTCATTGGTTCTCCCGGCATGAACATTGTTCCCTGTACACTTAAGGGGAGCACTGCTGTCGTTGAAGGGCACGACATTGCGCTGGCCCACACATACGCCAGTCCATCTTCTGCAAACGTTAAACTCGGTATTCGCCCGGAACATCTCTCAATAGTCCCTCCACAAGAAGACGGTCTGCCGGTCGACATTATCAAAATTGATGACATCGGCCGCCACAAGATTGTCAAGGTCGCTTTAAACACTACAGAATTCAATGTCACAATGCCGGAAGTTTCTGGTATGACAGGAAATAAGGCATCTCTGGTGATAAAGAGTGAAGACATTAACATTTACGTCAATGAACATCGTGTGACAGGAGAAGCGCTGTGATACAAAAACAGGAGAATCAGAAGGCATGGTTTATGGTCCTGCCTGTATTTTTACTTGTGGCCTTCAGTGCCATCATTCCGCTCATGACAGTTGTCAACTACTCAGTTCAGGACTCCTTCGGCAACAATCAGTTCTTCTGGGTGGGACTTGACTGGTTTAAAGACATCATCCACTCTGAACGGTTCCATAGTGCTTTCTTACGGCAGTTAATGTTTTCTGGGATAATTCTCGCAATAGAGATTCCACTCGGCATTGGCATTGCGCTTACTATGCCTAAAAAAGGCTGGGCTGTTCCAGTCTGTCTGGTCACTATGGCCCTGCCACTGCTCATTCCATGGAACGTTGTAGGTACCATCTGGCAGATCTTCGGTCGCGTCGACATTGGCTTGCTCGGACATACTCTCGCTTCTCTCGGTATTGATTACAACTACACTCAGGATCCGGTTGCTGCCTGGATTACCGTTGTCATAATGGATGTGTGGCACTGGACCAGTCTTGTGGTACTTCTTTGTTATGCTGGTCTCTGTTCGATCCCGGATGCCTATTATCAGGCGGCAAAAATTGATGGCGCAAGCCGTCTTGCAGTGTTCCGCTACATCCAGCTGCCGAAAATGCAGCGTGTTCTGCTGATTGCCGTTCTGCTACGCTTCATGGATTCTTTCATGATTTACACAGAACCATTCGTCATCACTGGTGGAGGTCCTGGTAATTCGACGACATTCCTCTCCATCGACCTTGTTAAAATGGCTATCGGCCAGTTTGACCTTGGTCCGGCCGCAGCGATGTCTCTAATTTATTTTCTCGTTATTCTGCTGCTTTCCTGGGTATTCTACACCGTGATGAGCAATGTCGGCGAAGAAAGCAAGGGAGGTGCATGATATGCGCACTAAATGGATAGTTCCTACACTTTACATCATTTTTTTACTGCTGCCGATTTACTGGCTGCTGAACATGAGCCTTAAAACAAACTCTGAGATCCTCTCAGTTTTCAGCCTCTGGCCACAGAATCTTACACTCGATAACTATCGGGTTATTTTTAACGATCCATCATGGTACAACGGCTACATCAACTCAATGATCTATGTCTCCATTAACGTGGTGATATCAGTGAGCTGTGCGCTGCCTGCCGCATATGCGTTTTCACGCTACAGCTTTGTGGGTGACAAGCACCTCTTTTTCTGGTTGCTTTCAAACAGAATGGCACCTCCTGCGGTATTTGCCCTGCCGTTTTTCCAGCTGTACTCGTCCGTCGGCCTGTTTGACACTCATCTTGCCGTAGCACTGGCACACTGTCTCTTTAACCTGCCCCTGGCGGTCTGGATTCTTGAAGGATTCATGTCCGGAATTCCGAAAGAAATTGATGAAACAGCCTTTATCGACGGATACTCCTGGCCACGATTCTTTGTGAAGATCTTCATCCCTAACATCGCATCGGGCATAGGCGTTACCGCCTTTTTCTGTTTCATGTTCTCCTGGGTTGAGTTGCTGCTGGCCCGCACTCTGACCTCAGTCAACGCCAAGCCTATCTCAGCCATCATGACCAGAACAGTTTCCGCTTCAGGTCTCGACTGGGGTGTTCTTGCCGCAGCAGGTATGCTGACGATCGTGCCCGGCGCACTGGTCATCTGGTTTGTACGTAATCATATTGCCAAGGGATTCGCCCTTGGACGTGTTTAAGGGAGACAGGTAACATGGATCTTAGCTGGATGGCGTGGACCAAACCGACAATTATATTTTTCTCAACCATTTTGTGCTTACTGGTTGCTCTGACCGTTTGGGAAATCAGAGTTCCCGGTGGAGCGCCCCGTAACAGCATTCTCGGATTTGAAACAACACGTGGCGATCGGTTGTTCATATCGCTTCTCGGCTCGGCTTATATACATATTATCTGGATTGCAGCAACTAGCCTGAGCATCTGGGGCGCCTTTGCCCTGGCCATAGTTTTTGCCATTTGCGTTTTTACATTTGTTTAGATATAACAAAGTGTTTTTACTGTTTCCGTGCTTGCGGAGACAGCTTAATCGCAAAACAATAGAGGAGAAAGAAATGATCAAAAAGCTTGCAACAGCAGCAGCGGTAGTAGCGGTCATGGCAGGATCCGCCTCAGCCGGCATGGATGAGGCCAAGCAGTGGGTAGAAAACGAATTCCAGCCATCAACACTTTCGCAGGAAGCACAGTTGAAAGAGATGGAGTGGTTTATCAAGGCTGCAGAACCATTCAAAGGCATGGAGATAAACGTTGTTTCTGAAACAATCACTACCCATGAATATGAGTCAAAAGTTCTTGCCAAAGCCTTCAGTGAAATCACCGGTATTAAGTTAACTCACGACCTGATCGGTGAGGGTGATGTAATCGAAAAACTGCAGACCCAGATGCAGTCCGGTAAGAATATCTATGATGCATTCATCAATGACTCAGACCTTATCGGTACCCACTTCCGCTATCAGCAGGTTGTTCCGCTGACAGACTGGATGTCAGGCGAAGGCAAAGACGTAACTGACCCGATGCTCGACGTAGACGACTTTATCGGTAAGACATTTACCACCGGCCCTGACGGGCAGCTCTATCAAATTCCTGATCAGCAGTTTGCCAACCTGTACTGGTTCCGTTATGACTGGTTCAAGCGTCCTGATCTTCAGAAGAAGTTCAAAGAAATCTATGGCTACGACCTTGGTGTACCACAAAACTGGTCTGCATATGAAGATATTGCTGAATTCTTTACTGATAAAGTAAAAGAAATAGATGGCAAACGCGTTTACGGCCATATGGATTACGGCAAAAAGGATCCGTCTCTTGGCTGGCGCTTTACCGATGCATGGCTCTCCATGGCAGGTGCAGGTGATGCAGGTATCCCTAACGGGCTTCCGGTTGACGAATGGGGTATCCGTGTAGACGGTTGCAGCCCTGTGGGATCGTCCGTAGAGCGCGGTGGTGCCACCAATGGACCGGCCGCAGTATACGCATTAACCAAATATATTGACTGGCTGAAAAAATATGCTCCACCTGAAGCTGCCGGCATGACTTTCTCCGAAGCCGGACCGGTTCCTGCCCAGGGCGCAATCGCTCAGCAGATTTTCTGGTACACCGCCTTTACTGCCGATATGGCAAAGCCGGGCACTCCTGTTGTTGACGAGAATGACAATCCGAAATGGCGTATGGCTCCGTCCCCACATGGACCATACTGGAGCGAAGGTATGAAACTCGGTTATCAGGACGCTGGTTCCTGGACCCTGATGAAATCCACCCCGCTTGATCGTCGTAAAGCTGCATGGCTCTACGCTCAGTTCGTTATTTCCAAATCTGTCAGTCTTAAGAAGACCCATGTTGGTCTCACCCCGATTCGCGAAAGTGACATTCAGCACGAGTCATTCACTGAGCGTGCTCCGAAACTCGGTGGTCTTGTAGAATTCTACCGCAGCCCTGCCCGCGTGCAGTGGACTCCTACAGGTACCAACGTTCCTGACTATCCTAAACTTGCCCAGCTCTGGTGGCAGAACGTAGCCGATGCAGTAACCGGCGACAAAACGCCTCAGGAAGCTATGGACTCTCTTGCTGCGCAGCAGGATAAAGTTCTTGAGCGCCTTGAGCGTTCAGGCGTTCAGGGTGAGTGCGGACCAAAGCTGAACAAAAAGCAGGATGCATCGTATTGGCTGAATCTCCCGGGTTCTCCAAAGCCAAAGCTTGCTAACGAGAAGCCACAGGGACAAACCATCGATTATGATGAGCTTGTCAAAAGCTGGGAAGCAGCAAAGAAATAAGCTGACTCCGGCCTAGAATCCCGCGCCAGCCTCCAGAGGCGGGATTCATTTTTTAACTGCAGGCTGGAGGAGCTACACCCTTCAGCCTGCTTTTTTTTTAGGCAGCTTTGAAATAAACGTATCTGGTTACCCCGGAATCTGAGCTTAAACAGGTGAAAAGTGAGGCGGGAACCGCATTTGTCGCAAGCAATTCGACAAATCACACTCGCGCCTTTAATATTGAGTAATCGCAGCATACATTGTTCTGTATTCCTCACATCTGACACCTCACCATGATTGGCAAGAAAGAGAGTCGATCATAGTAGCGTATATTTCAAAGCAGACATATATCAATTTCAAATAGTCAATGTAGCGCTCAACCAGCTAATTTTATAACTCTCTCGGCCTGCTTCGCAAATACCTGCCCTGGTGGCTTGCGCAAGTTTGCTTGATGAAGGAGAACGACAATGGCCGCATATGTACTTGCAATAGATCAGGGAACGACCTCCAGCAGGGCAATCATTTTTAACAAGGAATTTGAGATTGTTTCCTCCGCTCAACAGGAGTTCAAACAGTACTTTCCTCAATCCGGCTGGGTAGAACATGATCCAGAGGATCTTTGGATTTCTACCCTCGCTACCTGTAGGCTGGCACTCGAGAGAGCCCACCTTACAGCTGAACAAATTGCGGCTATCGGCATTACCAATCAGCGAGAGACAACCCTCATCTGGGACAGAGAAACAGGTGACCCCATCCATAAAGCCATTGTGTGGCAGGATCGCAGGACAGCCGATTTCTGTAACCAGCTTGCAGATGCCGGACATGACCCGCTGATCAAAGCAAAAACCGGGTTGTTGCTCGATGCCTACTTTTCCGGCACCAAAATTACCTGGCTGCTCGACCATGTTGAAGGTGCCCGGGAAAAAGCCGAAGCGGGAAAACTTGCATTCGGCACTGTTGATTCTTTCCTTCTCTGGCGTCTTACCGGCGGCAAGGTTCATGCCACTGATGCAACCAATGCATCCCGCACAATGCTCTACAATATTCACGAGAACTGCTGGGATAGGGAATTACTCACTCTACTGAACGTTCCCGCCTCCCTTCTGCCGGTGGTTAAAGATTCTTCTGACGATTTCGGTATGACCGAAGCAGACCTGTTCGGAGCCTCCATACCTATAAGAGGGATAGCAGGTGACCAGCAGGCTGCCCTTGTTGGCCAGGCATGTTTCAAACCCGGAATGATCAAGTCCACCTACGGTACCGGCTGTTTTATCGTTCTGAATACTGGAGAGGAAGCGGTTGAATCAAAAAACAGACTGCTCACCACCATCGGTTACAGGCTGAATGGCAAGACCACATATGCACTCGAAGGCTCAATATTCGTGGCAGGTGCTGCAGTCCAATGGATGCGTGATGCAATGGGCCTCATTGAAGCGGCCAACGAAACGGGTAAACTCGCTCGAAAAGCTGACATTAATCAGGACGTTTATCTCGTCCCTGCTTTTACCGGACTCGGGGCCCCCCACTGGGACCCGGATGCACGTGGTGCTATCTTCGGTATCACCCGCGCCACCGGACCTGCTGAACTTTCCCGGGCAGCGCTTGAATCAGTCTGCTATCAGACCCGCGATCTACTCGGTGCCATGCGGGGCGACTGGAAAGGCATGGGAGACACTACTCTGCGTGTCGATGGCGGCATGGTCGCCTCCAACTGGACTATGCAGTTTCTGGCTGATATCCTGAACGCACCGGTTGACCGACCGGAGGTACTCGAAACGACCGCAGTTGGAGCCGCATATCTGGCAGGACTCTATGAAGGAATCTTCCCCTCACCTGATGAGTTCTCAGATACATGGAGAAGAGAATGTCGCTTCGCTCCTTCACTTGATGAGGACATTCGCATTCGAAAATACAAAGGTTGGCAGGATGCCGTAAGCAGAACCCTCACCCGATAGCATATGCTCTAAAGCCCTCCGGGAAAACCTCCTGGAGGGCTTTTTCATACCATTTCGACAGCATAACACACGCCTGCACACTCGTGTGAATCATCTAATCATCTTTTAACGCTTCCTTAACAGTAGTCATTTACTCTCACGCTCGTCAGATTATAACGTTTTTCTTGCAGGTTCGTAGGAATCTGTAAGATTTTCGTAGTCGTCAGTAAATGTTTTACTCCAGGAAATGTAATGCCCAAAGCACGTCCAGTTCACTCCAGCTTTATCACTCTAGGCGTGAAGATTCTTATCGGAGTCTCTCTCGCATCCAATCTCCTCATCAGTGCTCTTGTCTATGTAAATTTTCAATCGACTGAGACCGTTCAGAGTAAAGTAAACTCAGTTCTCTCTATCCGCGAACAGTTAAGTTCAAATCTGCGGGATGCCATTGTTGCCCTGCAGGAGGAATTCCTCGCCCTTCCTGATTTTTTCAAAATTGACCAGCGCGCAACAATACTCGCAGATATAAAACGTCACTTCGAGATACATGAAAGCGAAACACTTCGCGGAAGGCCAGCCTATGCAAAGTTTTTTAATCGCAAAGAAAGACGAGACATTTCCCAAAACCGTTTTATCGTCCAGATCACATCAGGACACCTTATAGTTTCAACCGGAATCCACGACAGTGATGGGAATTTCAGCGACTCCGTTGAGCGGATCACGCTTGTAAGTTCCAGTCCCGAACGTGATGCAGCTCAACTTAATAGCATTATCACACGGCTTTCAGCCGAAGCTGAACGCCCTGAACTATTGAAACAGAAAGTCAACGAGCTAGGTGCAAAAATTGCGGACTCAAGCCTTGAAGCCGAAAACACACGCAACGAAATACTCCAGCATGTTGAGGAAATTCGTTCCCTGGAAGTTGAACTTGATGAAACTCGCGAGCAACAAAGAAAACTCACAATTGGTATGGCCGCCATTACCGTCCTCGCAAACATGAGCGTTCTCTTTGTACTCGTTCGGTTAATAGTGGAACGCCCTCTTCATAAGCTGACCAGAACCATAGAAGATATTCGTTCAGGTAATTCTCCGACTGTTCCATACCAGTACCGTAAAGACCAGATCGGTATTCTCTCCGGTGCTATAAGTAATTTTCGTGAAGCACTTTTAGAGATTAAGGTAGAAAATCAACGCAAGGCCACTGAGAAAATAATTATCGAGGAGATGTTCAATACAATTACCAATGTGGTCAACAGCCTTGAAAATCGGGCCAAAGAGCTTGTAATCACCGCAGATACCCTACAGGATCTCGCCACCTCAACCGAATACCAGTCAGAAAATGTCACCTTCAGGGCCGAAGAAACTGCTACTCACACCAGCACTGTTTCTGAATCAACGACTCAGCTTAATTCTGCTTTCCAAGATATCCTGTCTAAAGTTCACGAACAGAACAGGATTGTTGCAACCATTATCGAACGTAACAATGACTCGCGAAGCTACATTCATAATTTAGACGAATCAATCACAGCCATTCATTCGATCATAGGTACAGTCGAAGCGATTACAGATCAAACCAAACTACTTGCTCTGAATGCAACAATTGAAGCAGCAAGGGCTGGCTCTGCAGGCAAAGGTTTTGGCGTTGTCGCAAGTGAAGTCAAGCAATTGTCACACAGAACTGAGGAAGCCACTGGCGATGTCATGAATAAAGCTAACGCTATTGAACAGGCCAGCTCCGTACTTTTCCAACATCTTGAGAATATTGATCAGCGCATGCAAACTCTGAGCAATATCACTGATAATATCTCTCATTCTGTTGCTGAACAGCAGCATGTTACAGATACAATTTCCACTCTGACCTCGCAAACTTCTGAGAACACGCGTACGGTCTCGACTTCAATTACTGAAGTGAGCACAGCTGCCACTAGAACTCGCAGTCTGGCAAGCGAAGTGCATCTTTTTTCCAGTGAGATATCCAGCCAGTTGACTGGATTACTTGAAGAAACAACAGCCAATCTCAGAAAACTTGAAATGTTCAGTAACCAAAAACAATCATCCGAAACTCTTCGTTAGACTGCGCAACACCCCATAATTAATTGCACCTCAAACCTGGTTCTGATTACAGCTGCACCACATTTGGACAAACACGGTTTCTCGCAGATAAGCGAATACTCCGCTTGCCTGTATATACAGGGAACAGTAATCGTTCAAAGATTTGCGGTCCATGTGAACACTTGTGATACACCTTAATGCCTTGCAACTCTAAACCTTCCTGATAAAACACACCACCGAAACACAAAAATGAGCTGACTACGTATTTTTCTAAAATAATATCAATACAGTCTGACACCATTTTCAGGACATGAAAAATATTCTACCATGCACTAATTCAGTCATCCCGGGGCACTTATTGGTATTAAAAACCCAATCTCAAGAATACTCTCTGACCAGTTTTGACAAGAGCCAATCACCGCACCAACTGACACTTCCACCCCTCCAGAAAACACCATCTTTTTTACGTTCATATAGAGATTTATACACCTTCAGGAAACCTCGTTTCTTACATGTCGGCCATCATACCAACATATGCGCTCCATGTCACTTTGTGGCATTTATTTGTGTTTTGGTACTTTCGTAATACCTCTATGCCTCTTATAGTAGAAAAACAAAGAGATAATCGCATGGTAATTTCTTCAGCTGACACACCCCTTATTTCTATTGGGCCGCACGTCAGCAAAATCAACTTGACAAGAAACCTGTAGATAGAATATTCTCCCTCTATTGTAGATTATGCACTATACCCACTCATTATGGGTCTGTAGTCAGACCAGGAAACCACAGTTCACTATTGGAATCAGTAACAATACGTGATCGTGGAAACCGAGTACACAATCCATAATGCATATTGCACGATCCAGGTTTTGCAGTGATTCGTTTTGCCAGAGGCGTTTTACTGCGGCGAGCAAGTTTTTCGGAGGAACTGAAAACGCAGACAAGTCTGCCTGTCCGAACATCGAGTACAGTCAGTAATTACTCATGTAATGGCTTCGCCATAGCCAGCACGTGCCTATTCTGTCGGCCCACCCGCATGATATAGTCTTTGCTGTAATGCATACCATCACTGGTTGCTGCATGTGTACTGTGCTCTTGAGCAGACACGACAGGTGAGGTCATGACCTGTCTGCATTGGGGAAGAGAAGTATTTCCTTTTTCTTTTCCAGCAAAACAAACACTTTTGAATGAGGTAGTTATGTCAACATCGATTTTAGCCCTACTGGCTGCAACACCAATAATTGTTGCAGCCATCCTTCTGGTGGGTCTCAACTGGCCTGCCCGCCGCGCCATGCCTGTGGTTTACCTTACCGCAGCTGCAATTGCCCTCACTGTGTGGGATATGAGTGCAACCCGTGTTATGGCTTCAACCATTCAGGGCGTTATCGTCACCGTCGCCGTACTCTGGATTATTTTCGGCGCCATCATGCTGCTCAATACTTTGCAGAACTCCGGCGCTATCACTACGATTCGCGCGGGTTTCACCAACATCAGCCCTGATCGTCGAGTTCAGACACTGATTATTGCATGGCTGTTCGGCTGTTTCATTGAAGGCGCCTCCGGCTTTGGTACACCTGCAGCAATTGCAGCTCCGTTGCTTGTTGCTATCGGCTTCCCTGCAATGGGCGCTGTAATGATCGGTATGATGATTCAATCCACACCGGTATCTTTCGGTGCGGTTGGCACCCCGATCATCATTGGTGTAAAAAACGGTCTTGATCACGCTGCAATCAGCGAGCGCCTGACCTCTGTAGGTTCCAGCTGGGATGTATTCCTTCAGCTTATCACTTCTGAGGTAGCAATTGGTCACGCCATCGTCGGTACCCTTATGCCGTTCCTGATGGTTATCATGCTTACCCGTTTCTTCGGAAAAAATAAGAGCTGGTCCGAGGGATTCGCAATGGCCCCGTTCGCGCTGTTTACAGGTCTTGCATTCACCATTCCTTACGCGCTTACCGGTATCTTTCTTGGACCGGAGTTCCCATCTATCATAGGTTCACTTGTAGGTATGGCAATTGTTGTTCCTGCTGCTAAATCTGGTTTCCTTGTACCAAAACAATCCTGGGATTTTGCTCCTCAGGAGGAATGGCCTAAAGGCTGGTTCGGTTCTCTTACCCCAAAAGCTCCTGCTGCTGATGAGAAAAAAATCTCCCTTGCAATGGCTTGGACTCCGTATCTCCTTGTTGCAGGTATCCTCGTTGCAAGCCGCGTGTTCCCTCAGTTCAAGGGTATGCTGAGCAGCCTCGCTTTCGGCATGAAAGACATCCTTGGTGAAGCCGGTGTCAGTGCATCTGTACAGCCGCTGTACCTCCCGGGCGGTATTCTTCTGTTCGTATGTTTCGTAACCCTGTTCCTTCATAAGATGAAGCCTGCTCAGCTTGTAAACGCTGCAACTGATGCTGGTAAGACTCTGGTAGGTGCCGGTTTCGTTCTGGTATTCACCATCCCGATGGTACGTATCCTTATCAACTCAGGTGTCAACGGCGCAGAGCTTGCATCCATGCCGGTTGCCATGGCTAGTTTCGTGGCTGAGACCTTCGGTTCTGTTTATCCGATCTTTGCTCCTACTGTTGGTGCTCTTGGTGCATTCATCGCCGGATCCAATACCGTATCCAACATGATGCTCAGCCAGTTTCAGTTTGAAGTTGCAAACGCGCTGTCTATCTCTGGAGCTATCCTTGTTGCACTGCAGGCTATCGGTGCTGCAGCCGGTAACATGATCGCGATCCACAATGTTGTAGCAGCATCTGCTACTGTAGGCCTGCTCGGCCAGGAAGGTAAAACCCTTCGTATGACCATAATTCCAACCATCTACTATGTGTTCGCTGCCGGTGCACTTGGTATGATTGCGATTCACATGCTTGGTATTATAGATCCGCTTGTTGGATAAGCTGCAAATGCATCAATTGAAGTAATATAAATCTACTCCACAAGTAGACTTGAAGGGCCTGCGAAATGAATATTCGCAGGCCCTTTCTTTTAACCTTTCACTTCATACCATCACAGTACAAAGACAGTTCTACCCATATCACCAACCTGATACTCCCTCCTTTTCTGTTAATTTGCACACCTGCCGTCCTGACCTGGTTCGATCTTAACTTTTCAGAATCTCTTGGCGCACCACCCTTCTTTCGTTTTGACGCATTCAAGCATTTTTCTGCCAATGATGTGCATAACTGATTCTCTGCACATTTTTACTGGTCCAGCAACTGGTTTAGACAGTTCTCTTTTTTCCTTTTCTCGGGGTCTTAAAGGTTTTTAAACAATCTCATACCCCCTATCCCTACCACATCATTGCATGATGATTATGAGCATCTGTTTTCGTTTTACTGTTTCCAAAGTTTCGCTTTCGCTTTCATCCGATTTCACTTGAACATCTTTTGAAAGAGGTTTACATTTATCACCAGTGTTTGAATGGAGAAGCTGTGACCGGCTTATTCGGCCTCCGCCACTCCAGGCTTCGATGGGTGCTATAATCTACTGTAGATAACAGCGCTGACACCACAACGTTCAAGCTAAGGATTCTGAAAATGACGTCCTCCCCCACCCAAATATCACCTGGATCCGAGATCCAAACCGTTGAGACAGAAGTTCTTGTTATTGGCGGTGGAGCAACCGGAACCGGAATCATGCGTGATCTGGCTTTACGCGGGATTCATTGCCGACTTATAGATAAACAGGATCTCTGCGCCGGGGCATCCGGAGGTAATCACGGGTTACTTCATTCAGGCGCCCGGTATGTACTGAGTGACCCCCACTCCGCAATCGAGTGTCGTGAAGAGGCAGAAATACTCAAAAAAATCGCACCCCAATGTATTGAAAATACAGGTGGGCTTTTTGTGGCGGTAAAAGGGGACGACGAAGAATTTGCCGCTAAATTCCCCGGGCTCTGCAAAGCAGCAGGCATCCCCTGCGAATCTTTAACCCCTGATGAAGCCCGCGAACTTGAACCTCATTTATCCAAAGACATCTTTGCGGCTTATGCTGTCCCTGACGCGACCATCGACCCCTTTCGGCTTGCTCTCGAAAACGTCAATCACGCGAGAGAAATCAATAATTCCGTCTACCATCCACACACCGGGGTTACCGCATTCGAAATACACGGAGGTTTCATTCAGGCCGCTATCTGTCAGGATAACAGAACTGGGAAGACACTGCGTATCGTCGCACAACAATACATCAACGCTGGTGGTGCCTGGGCCATGAACATTGCCCGTATGGCCGGCTGTACCGATGTTAATCTGCTCTACTCCAAAGGCACCCTGCTCATCAGCCACGATCGCCTTGCCAGCAGGGTTATCAACAGACTTCGCCCACCTTCAGATGGCGACATCCTGGTTCCCGGCGGGACTGTTTCGGTCTTAGGTACCACCTCCCTACGGACTGAGAATCTTGAAAATGTCCGTCCTACGGTTGAAGAAGTCGATAAGAATGTCATTGAGGGAGCAGCAATGATCCCCGCCCTTACTGGAGCTCGTTACATCCGTGCATTTTCCAGAGTCCGCCCCCTTGTACAAAGTGGTGATGCCGACAATGACCGAAGTGTTACCCGCAGCTTTTCCCTGAAAGATCACGAAGACCAGAATCTTTCAAACTTCTGTACCATCACCGGCGGAAAACTTACAACCTTCCGGCTTATGGCAGAAAAGACTGTAGATCTTGTCGCTAAGCGCCTCGGCAATACCGAGCCATGCAAAACAGCCACTGAACCTCTCGCCGGAGGACAGGCCTGCAGATGGACAGAACCTGGGGCATCACCTAAATACTGGTACGAGGCCAACAATTCTGAAGATATGATTCTCTGTGAATGTGAGATGGTGCCACAGTCTGCAATAGACCAGATAGTTCAGTGTGCTCCCGGTGCAGAAAAAGAAATGACGCTTGAGGCTATCGCTCTCAGATCAAGAGCCGGAAAAGGACCATGTCAGGGTTCGTTCTGCGGCATTCGTATTGCCAGCTACCTTTACGATCGCGGCTACTATCAGGACGTAACCGGCCTTGAGCATATGCGAGATTTTTTCAACGAGCGATATAAAGGCTTGCGTACGATTATCTGGGGGCAGCAGGCAGCCCAGATGGAACTTGCAGAAGCGTTGCACTGCGGCCTTCTTGGCCTCGACTGTTTAGACGATACCCAGGAGGGTCCGGCATCTGTCAAATAGATGCGGAGAAAATACATGACTCAGGAAAAACGAGAATTTACAACCGATCTCGCAGTTATTGGCTCCGGCCTGGCCGGTATGGCTGCATCCATCTTTGCCATTAATCGTAATATCTCTACGGCACAGGCAGGCAACACGGGGGCTATTGCCTACACCACCGGTTATCTTGACCTTCTGGGCAATACGGGTACAGGCTCTAGTGGTGTCATAGACGATCCATGGGATGGTATCCGTCAGTTGCAGGTAAATCAGCCCGGACATCCCCTTGCACAAATTCCAGAGATGGATATCCGTCAAGCTTTTACGGAATTCACCTCCTTCCTCGGTGAGTGCGGCATTATTTATGGCACTCCCGGTGAAACCAATGTCCGTGCTATAACTCCAGCCGGTACCACAAAATCAACGTTCAGTGTACCTGCAACCATGCAAGCCGGAGTTGATGCTTTCGCACGCAAAGCTACGTGCGTAATAATTGACTTCAAAGGTCTCCGGGGATTCAGTGCCCGTCAGGTTGTAGCCAACCTGAAATCGGAGTGGCCCTCACTTACCGCTCAGCGCATATCCTTTCCAGACATGATCAGCGGCGAGATTTACCCGGAAGTTATGGCTCGTGCCCTGGAAGTTCCTGCCACACGTGAAAAACTGGGAGCTTTGATAAAAGACCTTCGCGGTGAAGCCGAAGTGATCGGCATGCCCGCCATCATGGGTATGCATAATCCTGATGAGGTAATGGCCGATCTCAGCAAGCTGATCGGCTGTCCTGTTTTCGAAATACCTACTATGCCGCCCTCTGTACCGGGTATACGCCTACGTGAGATGTTTGAACAGGTTTTCCCCCAGAAAGGGTTGACACTTGTCCCGCAGCAAAAGGTACGCTCTCTTGATTTTTCCGACAAAGAAGTAAAGCTGACCTTATCTGACAATTATGGCCCTATCATTATTCATGCCAAAACCGTTATTCTCGCCACCGGTCGTTTCTTGAGCGGTGGATTGGAAGCAGAACGCGATGGGATTATTGAACCCCTTCTGAACCTGCCGGTCACACAACCGGATTCACGGGATCAATGGTACCAGATGACCTATATGAACAAGCAGGGCCACGAAATCCATAAATGTGGAATTGAGGTGGATGATCATTTTCGACCACTGAACAGCGAAGGCGGAGTAGTTGACAGCCGCCTCTTTGCCGCCGGCGTAATACTTGCGCATCAGGACTGGATCCGAGGCCGATGCGGTGCAGGTGTTGCAATAGCCAGTGCCTATAAGGCCGTTACGGAAGCAGAGAAAGTTATCCAGAAAAGTACCAGGCCGGAATAACTCTGCATTCACTGATGACTGACCAAGTCGGACCAGCCAACAAAAGCTGCAGTCCGGTCTCACTATAAGGACGACTGTATGTCTGATGCAAAAATAACTACCATCAATTTCAAGGAAAAAGCGATTGAACTTCTGCCTGAAGGAGCCAGCTTTGATGCCTGCTTAACCTGCGGCCTCTGCTCATCCGGCTGTCCTGCTTCCGGGATCGAAAACATGGATCCCAGAAAGTTCATCCGCATGGCCATGCTTGGCATGGACAAAGAACTCTCGACCACACCATGGGTCTGGACCTGCACCCAGTGCAAGCGCTGTCAGCACGTCTGCCCCATGAATATCGATATTTCACAATTGGTATTCTTAGCCCGCGGGAACTGGCCAAAAGAGAAGAAACCCGCAGGTATCGTTCGCTCCTGTGAGCTTACTCGCTCCACCGATTCCACCAGTGCTATGGGCTTGCCACCTGACGATTTTGTCTTCGTGGTCAATGATGTTCTTGAAGAAGTGCGGGAACTGCAACCACAATTCAAGAACATGCAGGCTCCAATTGACAAGAAAGGAGCACATTTCTTTGTCAACCAGAACTCACGCGAGCCAATGAGCGAACCGGACGAAATGGTACCACTCTGGAAAATTTTCGATATTGTCGGCGCAGACTGGACGTACAGCTCAAAAGGCTGGGCAGCGGAAAACTTCTGCATGTTCTCAGGCGACGAAGAGGCATGGTATGAAGTCATCAAAAAACGCGTTGATGCGGCGAATGAACTGGAATGCGCTGTATGGCTGAACACCGAATGTGGTCACTCCTACTACACTATGTGGAATGCGGTCTCCAGATTCGGCATGGAAACGAATTTCAAAATCGAGAGCCTTGTCACCTATTACGCTCAGTGGATTCGCGAAGGGAAACTACCGGTTAATTCAGACTGGAACGTGAACAATATCAAGTTCACCGTCCAGGACCCCTGCCAGATTGTACGCAAGGCTTACGGCGATTCTATTGCGGATGATCTTCGCTATGTTGCAAAAAAACTTGTCGGTGAAGAAAACTTTATCGACATGCAGCCAAACCGCAGTGCCAACTACTGCTGCGGAGGAGGCGGCGGCTTTCTGCAAGCGGGTATGACTGAGCAGCGACGCATCTATGGTAAACGAAAATTTGATCAGATCATGGCAACCCGAGCAGAGTACGTACTTACCCCGTGCCATAACTGCCACTCCCAGATGGAGGATATCGGTCACCATTATGGAGGCCAGTACAATGTTGTCCATTTCTGGACGCTCATCTGTCTCTCGCTTGGAATCCTTGGTGAAAACGAACGCACTTATCTTGGACCAGACCTGGCTGAAATAGGCTTATAAGCAGATGCACAACCTGCAGTCAGTCGCTCTTTCAGAAAGAAGGAACGGCTGACAGGCACTCTTTTTTCTCCTCTCACTATGGAAGCAGCAGGTATGATCCTGCCCGATGTAATGCCTGCCCTTCCATCAGTGACAGCAGCTCTATTCTTTTCCCGCCGCTATCATAGCAGTTGTCATACAGCTGAAACACTTCCGCAACTCTGCCCATTTCCTGCACGCGCTGGTCTCTTGGCAGCAGATGCGGATGCAGCGACACAAACAATCCCGGCTTATATAAGGCAAGATAATCCCTCATTGCCGGAAGCAGAGCAAACTCAGCTCCCTCTATATCCATTTTAATGCTACCGAATTTCGGTTTGCCAGCAAGTTCCAGCCATGTTTCCCATCGCAGGCAGAGTACCTCGACTCCGCTCATGCCATCGGGTCGCAAGAGACTCGTCATGGAATCACCACGCTTACCGCGTGGACTTGCCATTCGGCAAAGCGCATTTTTTTCACCGGATAACGCCAGATTAAATGGAAGCACGTTTTCCAGCTTGTTTAGCTTGATGTTCTGCAACAGATACATAAAGGCGACCCTATCCGGCTCTATGCAATAGACACATTTACACTTTTTAGCAGCATGCAGCACCAAAGGCCCAATCCAGGCACCGATATCACAATGCATTGATTCTGTTAAAAGCAGTTTCTTCAAGGCAACAAAAGTGTCAGGCTCCCACTGACCTTTGCTCATCCTCGACCAGAAACTGATATGATCCGGATCACAGCGATACAGACTGCCATCGATATGTACAGGATACCAGCCCCGCATTCGGGACCACGCTTCCCGAATCTGCTTGATCGGCCCCATTTACTGTCTCCCCCGCATCTTCCTCATCAACCACTTCCAAGGGAACAACATCGAAACCTGCTGCTGATACCGACGGTACTCATCTCCATACTCTAAGAGAATTTTTTGTTCCTCCAGCCAGCTGCCTACAAGCAGATAGAGCGACAGCACCCCTGCAGCAATGACAGAAGACTGATGATATGAAGGTAATGCTGTCCAGAGAAGCAGAAACGAACCCGAATACCAGGGATGTCGAATTATTCCGAGTGCTCCTCTGCGTGAGAATTTTCCATTCTCTACCAACAGAGTATGGTGCTGTCGTAACCGAATCTGACTCACCCCTAGCAGGAATCCGGTATCGTAATTTTTTGCACCATCCCTGAACAGCCATAAGCAAATGGCAACACCCCCAAAACGTAGCAACTGCCATAAACCATGCCAACTGTAAACAGTTTCGCCACGCAAAGAAGCAGTCGCCACCATGAGCGGCAGAAGCGTTACCACTGCAATCAGGTTAAAAAACAATCTATAATAAAACTGATATTTCCCCAGCCACAATTGCAATCTCTCGCTCACAGTCTGTGAAATTAACAGACTATGTAAACAACACCAGACCAGCCAACCAGCAGCCAACATGAAATACTCTACAGACATCAGGCTCCAAATCTATCCTGCATATTGTATTGAGCCGCAATTGAGGCACGATTTTCAGCAGATAAAGAATTCATATATTTCTTCCAGCCGGGACACCATGTTACATGCCAGCGCCAGATACGACCAATAATGGATTGCGGTTTCGTATCAAACTTCGCTCGCCAGGCACAGCTATCACATTTAGGCACCTTCATTGCTCAACACCTTCTGTATGTACATTCCACCTTCAGGACTGCGAAATGAAATGTGATTTACCCCTGCCTTAACAAAAGACTCTACTTACCCGAAAACATTACTCTTTAACCTTACTTCCATTCTCTTCTCCGCCTATGAGCGAGATCACCGACCAACCAGCATCAAACCGAAGGTTCTTATTTTCTCCAATCACATGTACTCTGCCTTTCGGATCAATACCAAATAGCGGGACAGTATTTTCACCATGAATTTCAGTATACATCTGAATAGTAAATTGCTCAGAGATTTTAGTCGTTCGTATTTCAGCGCCCGAAGCTACTCTGGAAGCAAGATATACATACGTTATATCACTGCCAAAAAGCACATGACCGCGCCGCTCAGGTGGCAGTTTCATCACATCCGCCAATTCATCTTCCGGTTTGGACTGAATCATGTAAACATTGTTTCGGCCAAGCTCCATCCTGTAATGCATTACTGCCGCGACATTAACATGCTGCTGAGCAGATATGGCCAGCATCCTGCCAATACCTGCCAGATTCATGTGCCGGTCAGCATGTTCTGAAATAGGATTACCGAGATAGGTTTCCAAACCAATTGTTTTTGCCTTGCTGACATTTTCCCAACCAGTATCAGCAAGCAACACTCGAACTCCGTTTTCCGTCAGAGCCTCGGCAATTAAGCGCGCCAGCCTATTTGCTCCCACCATAAGAAATCCACGCGGTTCTGGCTCCGCAACACCCAACCAGTTCGCAATGGGCCTGGCTGTTGTGGACTGCAAAACAACGGTACCAATTATAATAGAAAAGGTGAGAGGGACCAGAAGGCCTGCATCACTAAAACCGCTCTGCTCAAGCTGTATCGCAAAGAGCGATGAAATAGCTGCAGCCACAATCCCTCTCGGAGCTATCCATGACAGCAGATGACGTTCATTCAGCGAAAGTTGTGAACCACGAGAAGAAACCAGTATATTCAGTGGTCGTGCCAGAAACTGTACCGCCGCAAAGACAATTACCACTCCCCAGCCGATTTCTATGAGAGGTGCAAAATCAAGCCGTGAAGCCAGCATAATAAACAGAAGTGAAATGAGCAGCACACTCAAATTCTCTTTAAATTCGAGAATCTCTTCCAGATCGATGCCAGGCATATTTGCAAGCCACATACCGAGCACTGTCACCGTCACTAGCCCGGATTCGGGCGCCAGGGTGTTAGAAAGTACAAAGGTAACAAAGACGGTGGCAAGAGTTGCCACATTTTGTAAAAACTCAGGCAACCAGTGATTTCTTAAGACCAGGCCGAAAAGATAACCTCCCGCCGCACCGGTGCAAAGACCAATAATGAGAATCTGGGCAAAAGTAAGCAACGTGTGTCCCCAAGCCTGCTGACCGCCGCCTGATATTATAAATTCATAGACCAGAACTGAAAGCGATGCACCTATAGGGTCAATGACAATCCCCTCCCATCGCAGCACATTTGAGATTTGCGGTGTAGGCCGTACTGTGCGCAAGAGAGGAGCAATGACCGTCGGCCCTGTAACTACCGTAATTGCCCCGAAAAGAAACGAAATCTCCCAACTCAGCCCGACGGCATAGCGAGCAGCAACAGTGGTTACCAGCCAGGTAATAATCAACCCGAAAGAAAGCATGTTGCGCACTACCTTTGTTAGTCCCAGAATATCTCTGAATTTGAGTGTTAGACTTCCTTCAAAGAGGATTATTGCCACACTCAAGGAGACAAAAGGGAAAAACAGATCACCCATAATCTGTTCAGGATTGAAAACATGTAAAATCGGCCCGCCACATATACCAGCAGCTAGTAAAAAGATAATAGCAGGAAGCTTAACCCTCCAGGCGAGCCACTGACAGAAGGTGCAGACTGCAAATGCAGCGGCAATGAGAATCGCAATGTTTTCATGTTCCATTTATTTATCTCCAGACGACAGTCAGGGCTGGTTTACCGTATCATGAGCCACGAAAATCAACTTTTCTGTGGCAAAGCCAAGCGCTTTTGCTTTTGCGACCAACATGCTTTGTAGAGCTTCAGGAAGTACCGGTTGTCGTGCGAGCAACCAGAAGTAGTCCCGGTCAGGACCACAGACCAGAGAATAACTGTACTCCTTATGATCCAGCTCAAATACAACATACGCACCGTAAAACGGCCCGAAAAAACTCACCTTCAGATACCCTTCTTCCGCTGTGCGTACAAAACGGGCTTTCCCCTCAACCGATTTCCACTCTTTTTTTGCCTCAGAATATCCACTATTCACAACCTTAACCGTCCCATCTTCACGGAGGGAATAATCCGCTGTCACCTGAGTAAGTCCTCGCTCAAACGAATGATCAAGTCGGGCAATTTCATACCATTTCCCCAGATAGCGGTTGAGATTAAAATCCTGAACCGGTTCAATACCTGCAGGCATTTGAGTACAACTACCTAACAGCAAACAAAGCAACAGATATATTTTTTTCATATGCCTGTATTGGAGATATATGTTGAATAGATCATCAGGAACATACGCTATCGCAAGACACCAACTGTATCATGGGCATCAATGAACCACACCATCGGCTACTTTATTAATGCCATGTCGAATATTATATGTCAAAACGCTAAAATATATGGCAAGGAATATTTGTTCAGTTTTTTCTCTGCCCGGCACTCTTTTACTCTTTTCCAATGCTTCAGATCCATTAAAGCAACAGACAATATAATTGTCACTGGTAGTACTCTTATCGTTTACCAATCATGACACTGCCGCTATCGGTCAGGCACAATCTTCTGCATTCCGAAAGACCTTATCGGCCGGGAGCGTTTTTTTATTATCTCTACGTAATGACCACGTTCGTGATGTTTAGTTGCAAAATTATTGTGAGAATATATTTTCACCTTTACCAATAGAAGTAGTGAGAAAAGATGCATTTACTCTAACAATTGTACTGAAGTACGTTAAATAGGAAACCGTCTGAACTGAAGACCATTTCTTCTAAATAACAATCTATTATCAACAAAAAAACCTCCAGTTGGATAAGTCCAGCTGGAGGTTTTATGTTCTACATATACGAAGAAAATATTACCAGTTTTCTCCAAGCAGTTCAAAGTGAGCTTGAGCATGTGCACAGGCCGGACAGGTCTCAGGAGCTTCCTCACCTTCATGCAGATAACCACAGTTACGACATCTCCAGGTCGACTTTTCACTTCGCTTAAACACCCGACCGGCCTCAACATTAGCAAGCAAATCGAGATAACGCTTCTCATGCTGTTTCTCAGCATTGGCGATAGCCATGAAAATATCAGCGATATTAGCAAACCCTTCTTCACGAGCTGTTACTGCAAATTCAGGATACATGATGGTGTGTTCATGATTCTCCCCTGCTGCAGCTTCACGAAGATTCTCAGCGGTTGTACCGACAACACCGGCTGGAAAAGTTGCCGCTATCTGAACTTCGCCACCTTCCAGCAGTTTAAACAGCCGTTTGGCATGTTCTTTTTCCTGATTTGCAGTTTCTTCAAAAATAGACTGAATCTGCACATACCCGTCTTTTTTAGCCTGTGATGCAAAGTATGTGTAACGGTTACGTGCCTGTGATTCGCCACTAAAGGCGATCAGTATATTTTTTTCTGTTTGCGTTCCTTTCACACTAGCCATGATCTTACACCTCTTCAGTTATATTTACCGGCTTTGATCAAACTCACAAATCCAATCCATTGTAGCATACAATCTAACGAATTCAACTTTCAATTCAGTACATTGCGCAAGGAAATGGTTGTTCTACCGTCATTTAATATTTCCCTCTACTACTGATACACTGGTTTTTTATCATATTGCTCCTAATTATTCTTCATTTTTTTTCAGGCAATTTCAGGGTAATAAAGGAGTCCATCTTATTGATAATGAATACTAGTACCAAAGTACAATAGATTTCAATGTAATAGCGCTATATCTTTTTCTCATATCTGCTTAATCCGATTAATTCCTCCCCCGGAGCGCGTTATGGCAAATGATACTATTCCCTCTTTAAATTCCGCACCCACTTCTTCAGTCGGTAATACTCTAATTATTTATGGTTCCGTCCAGGCCCAGTCTCAGGATGGTACTATGCGAGTTCTTCAGCCTAACAGTCCGATCTTCGCCAATGAGCGCATCATTACCGGAAGCAATGGAATGATAACCATCATCTTTAATGATGCGGCCAAAACCCAGCTCGATCTTGGTAGAATGTCAGATGTTTTGATAGATAAAGACGTTTTTCAGGGCGACGTAACAGCAGATCTCAGTGAAGCAGCTGCAGACGTTGCGGGAATCCAAGAGGCATTACTTGCCGGTGACTTTGACCCGACAACTGAACTTGAAGCACCTGCCGCAGGTCCGGCCCCCACTGACCCCGCAGATGCAGGTGGTGGTAGCTCATTTGTAGAATTTGAGCTCACAGCCGAAGAAGTCATCCCTGAATCAGGAGCAGAGACAACAGGGATAGATTTTAATTTCACAAACCCAGATCCAGCAGTTCTCGCTGAAGAGCCTGTTATTCTGGAACCTGTTGAACCAACAGCCGATGCAGTAGCGGTTATACCTGCAGCGCCAGCGGTAGAACCTGAGCCGCCTGTAGTTCCTCCGCCACCGGAAACGACATCATCGCCAATCGCTGGCGAATATGACGTTATCTTGCGAGAAGCAAACCTGGATGACGGGACCAATCCAGACACCTCCCAATTGAACACTTCAGGGCAACTCATCGTATCCGGCACGCTCACAGATCTTGGAATTGACTTTGGAACTGATGTTCCAGGCACAATTTCATTCGGCACGACCTCACTCGTTGTCGACGGTGCCGGAGGAGATTCAATTTCTGTCACTGGTACCTACGGTACCCTCGTGGTAAACGATGATGGTAATTGGACATATACTCTTAACGATAACATTGTTCATCCTAATGCAGGTGAAACTGGTGCTTCAGACTCTCTCCCTGACAATTTTTCCTTTGTCGTTTCAGACCTCGATGGAGAAAACGCGTCAGGCAGCCTGACCATAAACATACACGATGACGCTCCACTTATCTCAGGCGAGCCACTTGAGGGTACTGTCTACGAAGACGGACTTAGCAGGACACTTGGAGATGCATCTGATGGCATTGGTGGAGGGGAAACAACCATTAGCTTTGATCTCAACAATCTTGTCCAGGTGGGAGCGGATGGGCCACCAACTTTCGGACTGACCACTCCCGATCCAGGTTTCATTACCGGGCTCACCTCTCAGGGCCTTGATGTAACCTACTCGGTAACCGGTGATACCCTCACCGCTTCCACAAGCAGCGGCACAGTTTTTACTTTTACCATCGATCCCACTACAGGGATAGCCACCCTTAATTTAGATGACCAACTTGACCATACTGGTGGTGGCGATGAGGAATTGCTCACTATAGACAATCTCGGCCAGTTTATTCAGGCTGTTGACACTGATGGCGATACAGTAGATCTGGACGGACTCATCAGAGTCAATGTTGAAAACGATATCCCCGAGGCTATTGAACAACCAGTGAGCGTAGCCGTTCAGGAAGACGGCCTAAGCGCTTCTCTGGGCGACAGCTCAGATGGTTTGGGTGGTGGCAACACATCAGCTACTATCGACCTCTCCACTCTCCTGCAACCAGGGGCCGACGAGCCAGAATCGTACGGACTGACAGAACCTGTCCCTGGATTTGTAACCGGACTCACATCCAACGGACAGGCTGTCATTTATAACGTTGTCGGCAATACACTTACCGCATCTACCTCTGCTGGCACTATTTTCACATTCACAGTCGATCCGGAGAGCGGCATTTCGACATTCGATCTTGATGACCAGATTGACCATCCCGAGGGTTCCGGCGACGCTGCCACGCTCACTATTAATAATCTCGGCCAATTTGTCGTGGTTACAGACAAAGATGGAGACTCAATAAATCTTGATGGGCTTATTAACGTAAACGTTGAAAATGATGTCCCGCAACTCGTTGATGAAGCTGCACCTGTAATGGTTGTGGAAGATGGGCTCAGCAGTTCGCTTGGTGATTTCTCAGAAGGTATCGGCGGTGGCGATACCACCGCAAATATTGATCTTTCAGCCCTTGTTCAAGCAGGTGCTGATGAAGAGTTGACCTATGGCTTGACGGAACCGGCAGGCAACTTTAACACTGGCCTCACCTCTAACGGCCTTGCTGTAACCTATGCAGTTGCAGGCAATACGCTTACCGCCTCAACCACTACCGGCACCGTTTTCACCTTTACTGTTGATCCGGATACTGGTCTTGCCACCTTCGATCTCGATGATCAGCTTGATCATGCGGATGGTTCGGGTGATGATGCCACGCTTTCTATCAATAACCTCGGTCAGTTTGTGCAGGCAGTTGATACGGACGGTGATGCGGTGACTTTTGACGGCCTTGTGCTGGTGAATGTTGAAAACGATATTCCGCAACTGGTCGGCGAAGCATCTCCGGTAATGGTTGTGGAAGATGGTCTCAGCGGTTCGCTTGGTGATTTCTCAGAAGGTATTGGCGGTGGCGATACTTCCGCAAATATCGATCTTTCTGCCCTTGTTCAAGCGGGTGCTGATGAAGAGTTGAC
>JBFHGS010000017.1:0-38491 GCA_041582995.1 Desulfopila sp.
ATCCGGCCGACAGGTGGTCATGCGCTCTATATCGATGCCAGAAAGATGCTTCCCCATATTCCCTGGAATCATTATCCAGCCTGGAGTCTTTCTAACGGACTCTATCTTCTTGGCGGGGTACGCGGTGTGGAGATCGGTTCAGTGATGTTCGGACTTCAGCCTGATGGCAGTGAAAAGGCAGCACCCCAGGAACTTGTGCGCCTTGCCTTTCCTCGTAGAGTTTACACCCAGAGTCATGTGGATTATCTGGCTGAGGTCATTGTGGCCCTCTCTGAACAGCGGGAACTGCTTACCGGATATAAAATTATCCGACAGGGTAAAGTGCTGAGACATTTTACAGCAAGACTTGAACCGATAGTCACGTAAATTTGTAAAGACTGGTAATATGATACCTGCCTGACATAAACGTGGTTCGATAACTGACGCAAAGCTCATGGAGGAATCCAAATATGGAGCTGGATGGTTTACAGCAGCTTTCGGTCTCTATTCTTCTTGCAGAAGACTCCATTGTGAACCAGGAGGTAATGCTGGCTACGCTCGGTGCTTTCGGTTGCCGGGTTGATGTCGTGGAAAATGGTCGTGAAGCTGTCAAACGCTGGCAAAATAAAAGGTATGATCTCATCCTTATGGATTGTCTGATGCCGGAGATGGACGGGTATCAGGCAACGGCTGAGATCAGGAGGCTTGAGGAGGGAAGCGGTCACATTCCGATTATCGCCATAACAGCCAGAGCTGATAACGGAGAGCATTTGCTGGCCCAGGATGCGGGCATGGATGATATGCTGCCAAAACCGTTTAAGACGCGTGATCTGTACAACATTTTAAAAAAATGGTTGGAGAAAGCACATTCTAAGGCGTAGGTGGAGCGTTTTTCAGGTGTTCGCCTGTCATTTTGACTTCATATATCTTTTTCGATAGAGTGATGGAAAAGCGTATTAGAGCGCTTTGCAGCGTGTTGATGATCTTGCATGTACTCTTTCTTTGTGAAAATATCCAAAATCATAAAATGTGTTGTCAACAGATCACCTTTACAGATCCGGATTGTATTATCGGAGCACTGGCAGGAATATATACGAGATGAAAGAAGAGCATGCTGCTGATATCTGGATACTTGCGATAGATGATGAGCTGTCCATACGAAAATTACTGACACGTTATCTTGAACTGGCTGGCTATAACTGCATTTCTGCCGGCAGTGGTCAGGAAGCCAGAAGAGAACTGCAGGAGAGACCTTTTGACCTGGTGCTTTGTGACCTCAAAATGCCTGATGAAAGTGGACTCGAACTTATCCGTTATGTGAAAAAGGCCTATCCGGATACCGCCAGGGTAATGGTCACTGCGACCAGTGATCCTGAATCAGCCAAAGATATCATGGATGTTGGTGTGTTTGGGTATATTATCAAACCACTCAGCCGTGATATGTTGCTGATCACTGTTGAGAATGCATTACGGCATCACTTTCTCGACCTGAAGATGAGAGCATACAAGGGCAAACTTGAGGAACAGGCCTGGAGCAGGAAAGAAAAGCTTGGTGTTATCATGGATAACCTCAGCATCGGGGTGGTCATGATGAGTAAAAATAACGAAGTTCTGGAGATGAATCACCAGATGCGCCGTTGGTTTCCTGAAATCGACCCCGGTGCAGAGCTCACGTGTTATCATCGGCGCTTGAGCGGTAAGGCCATTGCCTCCTGCAGGAACTGTCCCTTGGACGAAGCGTTATTACGAGGTAAGAGTTCCAGCGTGACCAGTCAGTTTATTTCGGAGGAGGGCGAACGTGATTTCCATATAATCACTTCTCCGGTACGGAATCAGGACGGTGAGATTGTCGCGGCCATAGAACTGCTTGAAGATGTTACCGAGCGACTGGCGAGTGAGCGTGAGATGAATAAGCGCCAGAAGCTTGAAGCAATGGGGCAACTCGCTTCCGGCATAGTTCATGAGATCAATACACCCGTGCAGTATGTCATGGATAATATAAACTTCCTGAAGGATTCCTTTCGGGATATTCTTCAACTTGTAGGAAAATATGATGAATGCATAGATGGGCTGTCTTCAGGTTCTCTTGGCGTTGATGATCTGCGGGATAAGATCCTGGCGGCGCAGGACGATGTCGATATAGCTTATCTTAAAGACGAGTTACCTGAAACTCTCGAGCAGTCGATCGAGGGCATGAAGCGTATTCATCGGATTGTCAGAGCAATGAAAGAATTCTCTCATCCGGGAAGCGATGAAAAAAGCAGTGTTAATATCAATATGCTACTTGAGAATGCTATTACCATCAGTAAAAATGAGTGGAAATATGTAGCCGATATCGTGACTGAATTTGATCCGGATTTGCCTTATGTTCCCTGTCTTTCAGGTGAGATGAATCAGGTTTTTTTAAACCTCATTGTCAACGCGGCACATGCCATAGGCACGTTTGCTGACCAGAGAGGTGACGGCGGGCACGGCACTATTACTGTAACGAGCGAAACAATGGCAGGAGGAATACGGGTGGTGATTTCAGACACCGGTGGTGGTATTCCCGAAGAGATTGGAGATAAAGTGTTTCAACCATTTTTCACCACCAAGGAGCGCGGTGAGGGAACCGGGCAGGGCCTCGCAATAGCACAGCGGGTGGTTGTTGATAAGCATCAGGGAACCCTTGCATATACAAGCAAAATTGGGAAAGGGACCAGTTTCATCATTGAACTGCCGGGTGAAGATGTTCATTGAACATGAGGTTGTAATCTGGTAAGTAACTCCGCTTCGTTGATGTCAGAGCAGTACATGATCTTTTAGACTGACAAGGAAGCGGGTCTCTGCCAGGGCCATCCTTCCGGAGGAAGAACGTGGCCAGATTTTTCAATTGTACCTCATGTATGGCAGTTATTGCCTGTCTGCTTTGGTCCTCCGCTTTTGCTGGTATCAAAATAGGACTGCAGTACACAACTCCTCTGCATTTTGCCGGTATCCGTTTCCTGCTGGCCGGGTTGCTGGTTCTGCCTTTCTGCGGGCATCCACGAATATTCCTTGGCCTCTTATGGCGTTATTTTCCTGTAATACTAACGGTTGCTTTTTTCCAAACAACGCTGCTCTATACCTTCTTTTACCTTGGGTTAAACCTTCTACCCGGTGCAGTTGCTGCTATTATTATCGGTACGCAACCGCTGATGATAGCCATGGTGGCTCATTTCAGTTCACGGGCGGAACGCATGACTATGCGTAAGGCAATAAGCATCGGCCTTGGAGTACTGGGAGTAACAATTATAGCCTTTGATCGTAGTGATTTGTCTGTGCATGGTGGCATCCAGCTTGTGGGAATGGGGTTGTTGTTGCTATCCAATCTTTCAGCAGCGATGAGTAATCTCATGGTTGCTAAGCGTACGAGGGAAATTCCGCCGCTTGTGCTGAATAGCGCGCAATTGATTCTGGGTGGAATGCTGCTGCTGGTTCTCTCTGTCGTTGCCGAATCAGGAAGCGTCGGTGTATACCCTGCCGAGTATTACATTTCGCTTGCCTGGCTGAGTTGTCTTTCTGCAGCGGCACTTTCCATCTGGTTCAAACTGCTGAAAAAGGAAGGGGTATTGGTTTCTGATGTGAATATCTGGAAATTTCTGATACCCCTTTCAGGGGCATGTTTAAGCTGGTTGCTGATCGAAGGTGAATCGCCAGACCCGGCATCTATTTCAGGTATGTGCATCATTGCCCTGGCGCTTACTGTGCTGAATTTTCGTAAGAAAAGAGCATAAGTCAGGGCAAGATACATATTCGTACCGGTCAGGCCTGGAGTGGTCAGATACGAATATGTAAAAAAAATGCCCATGGGTGTGGCTGTCCTTCCGGCCGGACTGTAGTACAACAAGAGGAGGATAACCCACTGCCACAGTGTTTGTTACAGGCATAGCAGAGATTATCAAGAGGAAGAAGAGCACTACGTTATTGTTATGGCGAGATGAAAAACCCCACCCATGGACACAGAGAATACGTACAACACTACAGAGAGATTGACCGGCAATGAGTGAGTGCATTTTGTCCGGGGTAAGCAAGCAGCATGAGGCAAAATGCAGATTATTTTACAGATAGTGGTAATATGTGTAATGACATTGCCGGGTGAATTATGTTCTCCGTAAATCATCTGACATGATGTAATGTTAGTCTGCGATCGTCATCTATATTATTTAATTAACTCCCTGTCAACGGATGATTGAACGAAATAGCTGATGTAGCGTGGAACTGGCTATATTTAATTAAGTATTTTTCTTGGAAGTGTGAATAAAATTAAATACAATGTGCGGGCCTTTTGGGCAGTAATGTGGCTTCATCTTATGATGATTGAAGGATAAGGGAATGGATAAAACTGATAAGAAGATACTGAATATATTGCAGGAACATGGTCGTATTACGAATTCAAAACTGGCGGCCGAAATTGGTATCTCACCTCCGGCAATGCTTGAACGGGTAAAGCGGCTGGAAGCTTCAGGGATGATCCGTCAGTATGCAGCTCTCATAGACAGGGAGAAGGCCGGTTATGGATTGCTGGCAATTATAATTATTTCTGTGAGTTTAAATGATATTAAGTCGCTTACAGATGTGAAGGGAAAACTGGTCATTCTTGAAGAGGTTCAGGAGTGTTACCAGCTTACCGGAGATGTCGATTTTCTGCTCAAAGTGGCAGTACGTGATATGCCGAGTTATACTTCGTTTATCAATGACAAACTGACCGGTATTCCGGGGATTCAGAATATCCGCACATCCTTTGTACTGGAAACTGTGAAGAGTACGACTATGCTGAAACTGCATGAATAATAGGGCCAAAATATCTGCAGGGACACCGGGGGATACGTGATTGTTCTTAACTCGCTGTTCCCAGTGTTTATTCTTGTTGTACTCGGAGTCCTGCTGAAAGAACGCGGCTTCACCGATAGTGCCTTCCTCGCGCAGTCGGACCGGTTGGTATATTATATTTTCTTCCCGGTTATGCTGTTCTGGAAAATTGGCGGCGCTTCATATGCTGGGGGGATTGACTGGACATTTTGTCTGGTCACCCTCCTTGTTATCGTTTTCATGTTTGTTTTGAGCACTCTGGCCATTAAAACGGTTCCGGTTGGTGCTTTTCAAGCTGGCACCTTTTCTCAGAGTTGTTACAGGTTTAACACCTATATTGGTGTTGCCATTATTCTGAACAGTTTAGGGGAGCAGGGAGTCACCATTTTCGGCATATTGATTGGTCTTGCTATTCCTCTCATTAATGTTTTTGCGGTTTCAACTCTGATCTGGTTTTCAGGAGAGGATTTGAGTCTGCGCAGGAGAGTAAAATTACTGCTGAAGGCGCTTGCTGCCAACCCGCTTATTCTAGGTTGTGTTGCTGGAATCATGTATTCCCGTATTGTTGGTACATTCCCAGTTTTTATTGATAATGCACTACGCTTGATGTCGATGGTAACTCTCCCCATGGCTTTGCTGTCTATTGGAGGTTCACTTTCCTTTGCTGGTGTGCGGGGCCATCTTTTCAACTCCCTTCTTGCGGCGTTTCTGAAACTGATAGTCCTGCCGGCTATGGGATATGCTGCCTATACTATTGCAGGAGTCACAGGTGTTGAGTTCAAAGTGGGGATGATATTTTTCTGTCTGCCTGCTTCGACTGCCATATATGTGCTTTCGTCACAGATGAACAGTGATACCGAACTTGCATCATCTGCCATAGTGCTCTCCACTTTGTTGTCATTTGTTTCGTTGACGGTTGTCTTACTGATCTGAGAATCGGTTTTCTGTTCGGCACAACCTGTGCCGCCTGGTTCAAGAGCTTCAGGAAAGCATTGAACAACCGGCACGGTCTCTTGCCCAGTCGGGACGCTTTTCATAGAAATGTTCTTTTTCCGGTTGCTCATCATACGGTTTTCGAAGGAGTTCAAGGAGTTCTTTGATGAGTGAGTAATCGCCATCATCGGCCTTGTCTATGGCCATCTGGGCTAAATAATTACGCAGTACGTATTTAGGATTTGTTCTCTTCATAAGAGATGAGCGGTCGTTTTCAGAGAGCTGGTTTCTCTGTAATCTTTTCGCATAAGCGCAGAGCCATAGATGAAGGCGTTTGAGATAGTGTTTGTCAATTTGCTCGGGTTGATAATATGCTTTGTAAAGGAATGAAGGCAGAATGTCTTTTGTGATGTCGGCAGAATCAAAGTGTGTGAGTTGGCGGAAAAATATAGTCATGTCGGTTTCAACCGCCGCAAGAAGATCTAGAAGGTCATTTATCAGTGCTTCGTCGGTATTTTCATGAAAATCTTTTAAGCCAATCTTATTGGCCATCATTGTGCGCCAGCCAGTAAGAAACCGTTTTCGGTAGTTGGTGTTCAGCGCTTCCTGGAGTGCTTCTGCATCAGGTATGAGTGGATAAAGCGCATTTGCCAGCTGGGTAAGGTTCCAGAGACCGATAGATGGCTGGTTACCAAAAGCGTAGCGGCGTCCGCTACTGTCCGTAGTGTTTGGTGTCCATTGCGGATCGTAATTTTCTAACCAGCCGTAAGGACCATAGTCGATGGTTAACCCAAGTATCGACATGTTATCTGTGTTCATGACTCCATGGACAAAACCGACTCTCATCCAGTGTACCATGAGGTCCGCGGTTCGTTGGCAAATCTCGTTGAACCATGTGAGATAGATATTTTCGGATCCGCTTTCGAGATGGGAGAAATCTGTCCGTATGGTGTACTTAACCAGTTGTTGTAAACGCTGCTGGTCACCGCGGGAGGTAAATATCTCAAAGTTACCGAACCGGATAAATGAGGGTGAGACTCTGCAGACGATGGCACCCGGTTCATCTGCCGGGTGCCCATCGTAAAACATGTCACGTTCCACGTGTTCACCGGTACCGACCAGGCTGAGAGCGCGGGTTGTGGGGATACCGAGATGATGCATCGCTTCACTGCAGAGAAACTCCCTGACCGATGAACGCAGCACGGCAAGGCCATCAGCACGCCGTGAGTAGGGAGTTGGACCGGCTCCTTTGAGTTGGAGTACCCATCTTTCGCCCTGCTGGTTGAGAACCTCCCCGAGGTTTATAGCTCTGCCGTCTCCCAACTGACCTGCCCAATTACCAAACTGGTGTCCACCGTAACACATGGCAAAAGGGTCCATTGCAGGTAATAAGATGTTCCCTGCAAAAATATCGGCGAACAACTGCTGTGTACATTCTTCATCAGCCAGATCCAATATGCGGGCAACCTCTTTGGAATATGCTATCAGGTATGGGTTGGCAACCTTTGTCGGGTATACGCGTGAATAACAGGCTGCCTGGACCTGACGGCGGGTGTTGTCAGCTATTGGATCACCAGGAAGTTCGCGGACGAAAGAATTGTCAAAGTGAAGTGACTCTAAAGAGATGTGGCTTTGCATATGTTGTGTCATTGCCTGTGTATATGTTGAAATCAGTATTTGAGAATGTTTCTCATATGCTAACCATATTCCTCTGTGGTGCAAGGATTAGGAGTTAACCGGAATTTGCTGATCGAGACAAAGACTTAGTGTTTGATTCGTATGTTGTTAAATATACGAATTAAAATTGATAAAGAACCCAGTGCGTGAGCGAGAAAAATACTGAAGAAAATGACATTACATAGATTAATCTTGAGAGAACATTGTATTTACTTAAGAGAAAGGAGGTAGGTTCGAAGATTTTGACTGCGATCATTGAGTCCCAGCTTTTTACGCAGTTTTTTTCTGTGGAAGCTGACGGTTGCTACTGAGATGTTGAGGATATCGCTTATTTCCTGACTGCTTTTTCCCTGACGAACCAGTAGAGAGACTTCAAGTTCCTGTGGAGTAAGCATGAGATGCAGGGCAGATAAGCGGTGAAGGAAAGGGTTGCTGATATCATGGAGGTGTTCCTCGATAATCGAGATGAGTGCTTTTTCACGCTGCTGCAGTCTACCTGTCTTCATTCTTTCCAGATAGGGCAGCACCAGTTCCCTGATATTGGCAAGAAAACGGTTTTCCAGTTCCTGCCGGTCGCGGTTGCGGTGATCCAGCAATACCTTCATAGCGATGTTGGTTTCTTCCAGTTTTTCAGCTTTTTGACGAAGCTGTTCTTCTTTTTCTCTTAGTTCTTCCTGGGTGAGTATCATCGTAGTGATATCATCATGAGTGATGATAACCCGTCGTTCCCCCTCAGAACGATATGGCAGGACTTTCAGGGTATACCAGCGTTGCTGCGTAGGAGAATGGCAGGGGTAGTGGCTGGTATATTCGGAGAGTTCTCCGCGAATCACTCGGCGTATGGCAGTACCGACAGCCGACCCTTCAGGTTCTGTATCGCTGCTATTGTCGCAGATGTGAAGGTAGTTCTGGCCAACGCAGTCAACAGCACCCGTCATGCCGTTTTCACGGGCGAAGTTTTGCCAGGCTGTATTGGTTTCAAGAATAAAGCCCTGCTCATCGAGAACCGCTACGTGTATGAGCAGGGAATTGAGTATTACCTTATACATATCCTGGTTGTTCATGAGGCCCCCTGAAATGAGATAGAATTACATAATAATAGTTAGACTATCAATGTACAGGCATATTGCACCCATTGTTGCGCGGTTGTAACTGATTAGTTTACTAAATAGTAAAAAAATCACTACATCAAGAAGGTGAGTAACAAGCGGGATCAGTATAATGACTCATTATGCATTACTACCGATTCAAACAGAGATAATCGTGCAGGCGTGAGTCAGGTTGCTGGAACAGAATACTGGAGACGTCGACAGTCATGTAGGTGATCGTGTACTGCGGAAATAGATACACGGTAAAAACTATCTTCGGTGGGAGAGTAGCATGTTTAAAGGAAAAAAGATGCGTTTTGGGCTCTGCTGCATATTTCGTGAGGAGGAAATTCACTTCAAATCGCGACAGGCGGGACACATGCAGAAACTCTCCAGAGAGGAGCAACTGGACCGTCTGTCTATATCAGTATTACACAATGCATCTTCCCTGATGAGGGCGCTGGAGTACTGTTCGGCACATGGTATCGGTTGTTTCAGAGTCAATTCGAGAATTCTGCCGCTAAAATCACATCCTGAGTTGTGTTACGAATTGGATGCCCTGCCCGATTTTCAGCTCATTGCAGAATTATTCGAGGCATGTAGAGCATACAGCCATGCTCAAAATATTCGTATTACCTTTCATCCGGATCAGTTTACGCTTCTTTCCTCGCCACGTGATCATGTTACAGCTCAGTCTGTCGAGGAGTTGAAATACCACGCAGAAATTGCAGAGATGATCGGAGCAGATGTCATAACTCTGCACGGTGGGGGGGCATATGGTGATAAGAAATCAGCGCTGGCCCGGTTGGTGAAAAATATAGATAGATTACCTGATTCTGTCCGGACCAGATTGGCCCTTGAGAATGATGACAGAGTGTATACGCCTGCTGAGCTTTTGCCAGTGTGTTCAGCGACCGGTTTACCCCTCGTATATGACGTGCATCATCACCGCTGTCTCGGTGATGAACTCAGCATTGAAGATGCTACCAGTCTAGCCGTGAAAACCTGGAACAGGGAACCGCTCTTTCATATTTCCAGTCCGAAATATGGCTGGCAGGCAAACGATACTAATTCTCATCATGATTTTATTGATGTAAGAGATATTCCGGAAGGTTGGTTAAGTCTTGAGATTACTGTTGAAGTTGAAGCAAAAGCCAAAGAGATTGCCATCTTAAAATTACAGCAGGATCTGGCCTGATTATATTTCAGGATGTCGGTGAAGAACGGAATTACCGGAAATGAGGTAAACAGAAAGCTGAAGCTACATTTTGACAGGACTGTGCAAACTGATACACTTCAGGAATAACACAAGGAGATGCTATGGCAAACATGCTGTATATAGCTTCAGCTGTTCTGTTCTTTTTTATGACCCTGTGGTTTCTCGTCTCGCTCGCCATTCGGCGCAATGATATTGCAGATGTTCTCTGGGGAGCCGGTTTTATAGTTGTTGTATTAACATCCCTGGCAGCAGTTGAAACTGCTTCATTGAGAGCACTCATTATGAGTCTGCTGGTTATAATCTGGGGTAGCAGGCTTTCTACCAGAATTTTCTTTAAGAACAGAGGCAAACCCGAAGATTTCCGCTACAAAAAATGGCGGGAGGAATGGGGCCGTTATTTTGCCTTGCGCAGTTATTTTCAAGTATTCGTGCTGCAGGGAATTCTCATGCTTGTAGTGCTTACGCCGGTGCTATATGTGATTGGTCGGCAGGATCCTGTCAGTTTTTCTGTTTTTGACTTTCTGGGGGTAACCATCTGGATTACAGGGTTTCTGTTGGAAACCGTTGCTGATTACCAGCTCGATTCATTTAAAAGCAGATCGTATAACAAGGGGCACATTCTCCAGACCGGATTGTGGAAATACAGCCGCCATCCTAACTATTTCGGAGAAGTAGTGATGTGGTGGGGAATATATTGCATGGCCCTTGCCGTGTCCGGGGGAGTTTATACTTTCATCGGCCCTCTGGTCATTACCATTCTGATCCTGAAAGTGTCGGGTATTCCACTGCTGGAAGAGCATTATCGCGACAATCCTAAATATCAACAGTACAGCAGGAGGACAAGTGTGTTTATTCCTCTGCCTCCCCGTAAAGATAAGGAGTAAGTAATGACATTGTTCAAAACATATCTGTTTCTACTGCCGATACTCTTTCTCATAGATTACATCTGGCTCGGAAAACTTATGGGTCCATTTTATGTACGTGAACTGGGGCCGCTTGCCCGTTCGGCTGGAAATGGGTTTGCACCTGTGGTATGGGCGGCGGTTCTTGTATATCTACTCATCCCGCTTGGCATTGTGATCTTTGTACTGCCGATGTTACCGGCAGAAGGTTTTGTGTTGCCAGCACTTGGTTACGGTCTGTTGTATGGACTCATTCTGTATGGAGTGTTTGATATGACAAACTATTCACTTCTGGCCAACTACAGCCTGAAGATGGCTGTGGTCGATATCTGTTGGGGTGGTTTTCTGAATAGTGTAGCTACATTGTGTGCGGCGGTGATCAAGAGGGTGGTTTCCTAAAGTAGAGATAAAACTGTGCAGAGGGGGGAGCATGAAAATTGCGATTGTAGGGAGCGGAATTTCCAGCCTTGTTGCTGCCTGGATGTTGCATGAAGTACATGAGGTGACAGTTTTTGAGGCCAATGACTACATTGGCGGTCACACACACACTATAGATGTTAATACTGAATCCGGCGATTATGCGATTGATACGGGTTTTATTGTCTTTAATGAAGCGACCTACCCCAATTTCTGTAAGATTCTCAAAAGCCTCGGGGTAGAGAGTCAGCCGACCAATATGTCATTTAGCGTAAAATCGCTCGTTGACGGTCTGGAATACAATGGCGATTCCCTCAACACTTTTTTTGCTCAACGAAAAAATATCATCAATCCTGATATTTACAGGATTTTGCGCGATTCACTTCGTTTCAACCGACAGATGGATGATGTTCTGGCAGGTACCGGTGATAATCGTTCATTGGCTCAATACCTTAAGGAAAAAGGATATTCGTCAGCTTTTCTCGACTATTTTATCTTACCAATGACATCATCTCTCTGGTCGGCACCACCCGCAAAGGCCAGGGATTTTCCGGTGGCTCTTTTTGCCAGATTTTTCCGCAATCACGGTATTCTCAATCTGCGAAACCGCTTAAAGTGGCGTGTTATTACTGGCGGTTCTGCCAGGTATGTTGAAAAACTTACCGTGCCTTTTCTGCAGAATATCCGGCTTGAGTCTCCGGTTCACCATGTTCGACGCTGTGATGGATATGTAGAAATCACATCTGCAACTGGGGCAGAGCATTTTGATCATGTGATCCTGGCTGTGCATAGTGATCAGGCATTGTCGATGCTTGCCGATCCGTCAGAGGCAGAACAGGAAATATTGGGAGCGATATCTTATCAGGCCAATACTGTCCAACTGCATACCGATACCAGGGTCATGCCGGAAATACGCTCGATCTGGGCTGCCTGGAACTATGCAATCCCATTGGATCAGGAGAGAAGCTCTACCGTGACATATGATATGAATATCCTGCAATCCATCGAATCTCCTGAAGAATTTCTGGTCTCTCTCAATCAGGAACATATGGTTAATCCGGAAAAGGTTATCGGCTCATATACGTATCATCATCCTGCCTATACCCCCATGGTTCCTGCGGCTCAGGAGCGACATGGAGATATCAGCGGTATAGGCCGAACCCATTATTGTGGTGCGTACTGGGGCTATGGTTTCCATGAAGATGGCGTGCGCAGTGCACTTGCCGTCTGCAGATATTTCGACAGGGTGCTCTGATGAAAAGCTGTATTTATGCCGGACACGTTCGACATATTCGCCATTTGCCGATGGAAAATGGTTTCCGTTACCGGATGTACATGATGTATCTGGACCTTGATGAAATCGATCACGTCTTTGCAGGACGCTGGTTTTGGTCGGCTCGGGGTATGAACCTGGCTTTTCTCCGCCGTCGGGATCATTTCGGCGATCCTGAGATATCTATTGCCGATTCGGTACGTGACCTGGTTGAAGAGAAAACTGGTAACAGGCCCGGAGGGCCTGTCATGATGCTGAGTCATCTCCGCTACTTTGGCTATTGTTTCAATCCTGCTACGTTTTACTACTGCTACGACAGCACTGGTGAGCGCCTTGAATATGTGGTTGTCGAGGTGCATAACACTCCTTGGGGAGAGGTATTCTGTTATGTCCTTGATGAATCAATGAATCAGGGTGGTGAACGGTGTAAGAAATATAATTTGCAGAAAGTTTTTCATGTCTCTCCATTTCTGCCGATGGATATCGATTACAGCTGGTCATTCAATAACCCTGATGACAACATTCATGTGCATATGGTGGATATACACAAAGATGAAAAAATGTTTGAAGCCGAACTTGATCTGCAGCGGTGTAATATTACGTCATGGGCTCTTGCCCGGGTACTGCTTTTTTATCCTTTTATGACGATGAAAGTGACGCTTGGTATTTACTGGCAGGCCCTTCGCCTCTGGGTGAAAGGGGCCAGGTATTACTCCCATCCCTGATGGGAAGTGCACGAAGGAGAATTCTATTATGAAAAAGCATCGAATATCTGACGAAAATGTAATGCCGTATCCGGTGAACGGTCTGCTGAGCGGGGGAATGTTTGCCCGTTGGTGCAGAAGTGTATTCCTGAAAAAAATCGGCCAGATCGAACATGGCTATATCGAATTGCGGGAAGATGACGTGGTTTATCCTCTCGGAGACAGTAGTGCGGCATTGCGTGCGGTAGTAGATGTGAAAGGCATGGAATTTTATGTGCGGGTTCTCTTTGGCGGTTCTGTTGGTGCCGGGGAAGCATATATGCAGGGGATGTGGAATTGTAATGACCTTACTGCACTTGTACGGATTGTCATCAGTAACAGCAATCTCCTGAAAGGGATCGATCAGGGGCTTGGCAGACTTACATTACCTTTGCACTGGTTGTACCATCTCGGCAGAAGAAATACCCGGAAAGGCAGTCAAATCAATATCAGTGCTCATTATGATCTGGGTAATGAATTTTATTCACTCTTTCTTGATCCGACCATGGCGTATTCAGCAGCTGTGTTCCCGTCAGAAGATGCTACACTTGAAGAAGGCTCACGTACCAAGTTTGACGGGATATGCAGGAAACTGGAACTATGCGCGAACGACCATTTGCTGGAGATTGGCACAGGATGGGGGGGATTTGCCATGCATGCTGCTGAAAAGTATGGTTGCACAGTGACAACGGTAACTATCTCTCAGAAACAGTATGATTTCGCTGTTCAACGAATAGCGGAAGCGGGACTTGAGGATAAAATAACAGTTCTGTTGAAAGATTATCGCGATATTACAGGGGTGTACGATAAGCTTGTGTCAATTGAAATGATTGAGGCAGTCGGCCATGACTATTTCGATACATTTTTCAGATGTTGCAGTTCATTGCTGAAGCCCGGCGGTATGATGTTGTTGCAGGCGATATCTATCCGGGATCATGTCTACGCCTCATATCGAAAGGAGGTCGATTTCATCAGGCGCTACATTTTTCCAGGGGCATGTCTGCCTTCACTTGCAACCATCATGCACTCGGTTGCGAGAGTTACTGATATGACAGTATTCCATCTTGAAGATATCGCCACACATTACGCACGAACACTTCAACTCTGGCGTCAAAGATTCTTTCACAACGTGAGCGACGTGAGAAAATTGGGTATGGATGAGCGCTTTATCCGTATGTGGGAGTTTTATCTGTGTTATTGCGAGGCCGGCTTTCTGGAGCATCATCTCGGAGATCTGCAGCTGGTTTTTCTCAAACCGGGAGCACGGCCGCGACCTGTCTATGCTCCTTTCGGTTAAAGAGGAGTGGTGAGCAGACGCTGAAGATATTTATTGCTTTTTCTCAAAAAAATTATGCAATATATTCCATCTGCTAGCAAAGTGTCGTATCCTGATAGTATGATGTTTGTGCAGGTTGTACAGATGCAATTTACTTAAAATGCTATACAGGAACGTTGAGAGTCACTTATGGTCCATAAATATCCTAAGGATCTGGTTGTCCGTCTGCTTGAAAAGTGGCATAGGCCGATGACTGATGCCGAGAAGAAGGTCGATACTGCGAAACCGCTGCCGAATGTAGCTATGTTGGAAGATCTTGTCTCAACCTGTTATCAGGCAAGTCAGATGCAGGAGGAGAGCAGGGAAATTCGTTTTCGACTGATGCTCGCTGAGCCTGAGGAGTATGGGACACAAGAGGAAGGACTGTCGCAGGGGTTGTTCATTCTGAAGTTTTCAGAACCAAGACCATATAACACGTACGAACTGCTGAAACTGGTTCCTTCGATAAATTTCAATAATTCAATGGTTGGCGTCCGGTACAGGGAAACTGAGGGGTTGCAGATCTGGGGAGTCATTCACTCCGGTTCACGTTGGACTCAGGTTATTCATGGTGGAAGCAAACAGGCTGCAACAATGCCGGATGCATTGGCTCTTAATGTGGTCGGTCCCGGTCGTCTGACAGTGTTTCGGGGGCTTGAGATTCTGGTGCAGTTGACGGGTGGCAATATCATTGCACCTTCGATCAATGTCTTTCAGTCAAAATGGATGAAAGCCCGATTTACCAAGATTCAGTCCCAGCTTGCCGCCCTGCATGCTCAAAACCCTTTACTTGTAAAAAATGAGTGGGCAAAAATTAACCCATCGTTTGTCGGAAAACTGTATCTGGAATTCTTTAAACATGTCATCAGCACGGTTCGCAGATCTGGGCATGGTGGCACGATTTTGTCTTTTCCTGCCGGTATGGAAAATATAATATCAAGAGATAATCCATACATTTCAATAAAATACCGATTTTCAGAGGGTGGCGCAAATGTGCAGCTGAAGATTCTTATCCTGGAAATAATGCAGGCATTGGCGACTATTTGCGGCAGGCTGTATGGTCATGACTACGTGGCCGGTTGGGAGGATTATGTCGCGCTACAGGGCAAGCGATTAGCTCAGCTTGATGAACAGGTATTTAAATATGCACGATTTGTGGCCAGACTGACCGGGGTTGACGGGGCGGTTGTCACCACAGAAGGTCCGGAGTTAATAGGTTTTGGTGGTATTATCCAGGGGAACTTTGAGATGGGCCAGCATGTGTCCAAAGCTCTTGACCCTGAAGGCATGAGTCGGCAGATAGAACGTATTGAAAGTGTCGGTACCCGCCATCGTTCCTGCTATTATCTCAGCCAGAAGTTGCACAGTGTTCTAGGTATTGTTGTTTCTCAGGATGGTAAGGTTCGGGCTGTGACCTGGGGAGAAGATACAGTACTCTACTGGGATGTTATCCCCATTGACTTTGCGTTGTAATCATAGTGCCTGTTGTCCGGATTCCGGGGTTGTGGTATATAATTGCCATTTTTTAGAAATTTGCTTTTACACTCTTATGAAAGAACGAACAGTAGTTACTCCTATTATTATAGGTGCGGCGTTAATAGTCCTGATGGTTGTTTTCGCTTTTACCGAAATATTTCAGCCGCTTGTCCAGTTTGTCCATACCGGTGAGATCACTTTTGTGCAGGCCCTCTGGTGTATGCTTGCAGCTGGTGCAGCTTTCGGTCTTACTCTGAAACTGCTCATCATGCTCGGTGGTTACTTTCTGCCAAAAGCAGAAGAGCGACGGCGCAAGGAAATACACAAAGAAGAATAAGCAGCCGGAAACTGTCCGGGAATGACCATAATTTGTATTGTCGGACAAACTCGCCGGCATGAAATACCCAATCAGGAATTAACCACAATCCTCTCAGGAGACCCTGAAGTCGATACCTTGAGCGAGGGGCATTTCACTACCATAGTTACAGGTTACTGTCTGCCTGCGCATATATGCCTTCCAGGAATCTGAGCCGGATTCTCGTCCTCCACCCGTTTCTTTTTCACCACCAAAGGCCCCGCCGATTTCAGCCCCTGATGTACCAATATTCACATTGGCTATTCCACAGTCGGAACCTGCAGCCGAGAGAAAGGTCTCGGCTTCACGCAAATCAGTGGTGAAGATTGAAGATGACAGTCCCTGGCGTACATCGTTTTGTATAGCAATGGCATCTTCGATACTGCCGGAATAGCTGATGAGATAGAGTATGGGGGCAAAAGTCTCTTCCTGAACAATCGGAGTTGAGGCGCTCACTGCAGCAAGTGTCGGCTCAACATAACAGCCGGATTTGTATTCCGGCCCGAAGAGCACATTGCCGCCGTGCACGATTTGGCCATCCTGTACAATAATAGCCTCTATTGCTTCACGATAATCGTGAACGGCCTGCAGGTCTATCAGTGGGCCTACATGATTTTTCATTTCAAGCGGATTTCCTATGTTGAGGCTTTCGTAAGCGGTACGCAATTGCTGCACAACGCTATTATAGATACTTTCATGGATGATTAACCTTCGGGTAGTCGTGCAGCGCTGGCCGGTGGTGCCCACCGCCCCGAAAACAACAGCAGGGATTGCCAGTTTGAGATCCGCACTTGGAGCCAGGATGATGGCATTATTCCCGCCAAGCTCAAGAATAGTCTTGCCAAGTCGTTTCGAAACGATTTGGGCGGCATGTGTGCCGGAGGCCACCGAACCGGTAAATGAAATAAGTGGAATTCTCGTATCTTGGAGCATTCGGTTGCCGACGTCATCGCGGTTGCCGATGATCAGATTGAAGATACCTTCAGGCAGGTTGTTTTCTTTTACCACTTCACCAACTATCTTCTGCATGGCAATGGCGACCCCCGGAGCTTTGGATGATGGTTTCCAGATGGTGACATCGCCGCATACCGCAGCCAGCATTGTGTTCCATGACCAGACGGCCAGCGGGAAATTGAAAGCGGTAATAACAGAAACTATACCGAGAGGGTGATACTGCTCATAGAGTTTATGCTTAGGGCGCTCGGATACCGTGGTCATTCCGTAAAGCATTCGCGACTGGCCAACTGCAAAATCGCAAACATCGATCATCTCCTGTACTTCACCCATACCCTCCTGAAGGGGTTTGCCTGTCTCGTAGCTGATAAGCTGACCAAGAGCATGTTTGTATTTACGAACCCTGTTACCAATCTGCCTGACAATTTCTCCTCGTTTCGGGGCTGGCAGATCCCGCCAAAGTGGGAATGCCCGGCAGGCTGTTTCCAAAAGTTGTTCATATTCACGGCTGGTTGCCATTGCTATTTCAAGATATGTTGAACCGTCAACAGGTGAAAAAGGTGTCAGCAGGTTGGAGGTTTGTGGAGTGAGCCAATCCTGTCCTGTAGAAGCTGAGGACAGAGCTGAATCCAGACAAAGTTCTTTGAAGAATTTCATGGTGACCTCGCTGGTAAGTTATGTAGATAGTGTGGTATATGTTCAGTATTGCATCAGTTGCGGTCAGAGTCAAGAAACAGTGAGAATGGCATTTGGAGCGTGGTAAGCTCTTCATTTTTCAAGTCATATAAAAAATATGTTTTTTCAGCGATACCGTATTGCCGCACGTATTGGTTTTGTGGTCGGAATTGTCCTTGTTATGATGCTGATTTTAGCTCTTGTGGAGATTCAGGGGCTTAACAGTATCAGAAGCAGTCTTGATAGTATTGTCGGTAAGCATTATCAACGGTTGCAGATAGCACAGGAAATGCGTTTTCTCGCGCGTCATGGTGCGGTTCTGGTCAGAAATATACTGCTTGTGGCAGATGAAAACGAAAAGCAACAGGAGCGTGAGCGCTTCGAGGACGGAGGGAAGGCATATGATTCTTTGCTGAAGCAGTTGACAAGTTTTGAGCAGACTGAAGAAGAACAGAATATTATTAAGCAGGTAGTGCAGGGGGGGGAAGTCACATTTGCGTTGTGGCGTGCTATTGTCGATGAAAAGTATGTTGCGACTCCGTTAAATGGTATGGAGATACTTGAGGCTGAAGTACGTAGTCATCAATGGGGATTGCTGGATAATCTCAATCAACTGGTACAACTGGAGCAACGGCTGGCAGAAAGAACCATGAGTGATGTGGTCGAGAATTATTCAAGGATCAAGACAGTAATGGCGCTGGTGAATATTCTGGCGATTGGCGCTGGTTTGTTTTCTGTGGTGGTTATAACTGGAAGTATCGTCGGTCCGTTGCATGAAATTGGTCAGAAAGTTGATAAGATCGCCAGGGGTGATTTTTCAACCAGAATTCAGACTGAGCAAAAGGGTGAAATCGGCCAGCTCGCTCACCATATTAACCGCATGGTTGAAAAGCTGGAGGCGAATGAAGAGGAACTCAAGGAGTACAGATATAACCTTGAGGAACTGATTGAATGGCGCACCGGGGAAATGAATGAACAGCGAGAGCGATTTATTTCGGTGCTGATTCATGATCTGAAAGGACCGCTGGTGCCTATTGTTGGTTTTTCGCGGCTTCTTTTAAATAAGAAAGATCTTGATGAAGAGCATATAGAGAAGTATGCGCGTGAAATACACGAATCAACATCTAAGCTTTCAGCCGCTATTGAGCAGACTTCACGAAATCTGCGGGAGAAAAGAATCTCATTCAGCTTTGACAAAGAGCCTTTTGATATCGAAGAGTTGCTGTGGTCCGTCAGTAAGAACTGTCAACCCGATCTGAAGGCGGAGAAGATTGAGTTGAGAATCAACAACCAGAAAGTTGAAGGTTTTACCAGTTCAGGGGAAACGTTATATTCCGGAGATATAAGTAAATTCAGATCTCTTCTTGAAAATCTTATCGGTAACGCCGCTAAATATGCGCAGACGAAAATTGAAATAGAGGTCAAGCGGGAAGGGGACCATATCTCTATACTTGTAGATGATGATGGTTGCGGTGTGGCAAAGCCTTTCCGGAGAAAGATATTTGAGGAGTATTACCAAGTTCCTGGGAGTAAGGATGGGACGGGGGTCGGTTTATACAGTGTAAAACGCATTGTTGACCATTATCGAGGAAAAGTCAGTGTGTCTTCTTCGCCAGCAGGAGGGGCAAGATTTGTTATTACCTTACCCCTTGTATAGTCATTAATTATTCTGATTACTCCAAACTTTCAGCGTGATCAGCTGAGTCAAAAACCGTATTCGCCGATTGACAGCCTTTGTAGCCCAGTATTTTCGGTAATGATAGTAACAAGAAAACACAGTTCTTTATATACACCTCCCACCTTATACCTCACCATTCCTGCTCAGAGAGAGGGGGAATCAGATTAATCATTAATGGGTCTCGATGATCAGAATGTTTATAACTTCTGAATATGCTGATCGTATTTCTTGAGATAAATTTCAGAGAGGGTGAGAAAGGCAGTAACGATAAGCGGGCCGTATATAATGCCAAGTACCCCGTAAACACTAAGCCCACCGATGATCGACAGGAATACGAGCAGGGTATGCATTTTTACCTGACTGCCGACCATTTTGGGCTTGACCAGGTATTCCATTGTAAACGACAGCACAATATAGAATACAAACAGAAACACACCTGAGCCGATGCTGTCGTTAATACCGAGGAAAAGTGCAGTCGGAATCATCACCAGGCCGATGCCGAAAATCGGCAGGAAGGCGAGGATAGCCATGATGCAGCCCCAGAGCAGGGGGGAGTTGAGGTCCATAATAGAAAAAACCAATCCCGCGAGAATACCCTGAACTAGTCCGCAGATTCCATTTCCTTTTAAAATGGCATTGGCAATTTGTTCAAATTTCTCCAGAAGCAGTCTGTCTTCATCATCTGGCAGGGGCGAGAGGCGGATGATGTATTCCATCAGCTTAGGCTGATCAATGAGCAGGAAGAATATAACCAGAATCATCATACAGAAGAGAAATACAAACTGCATGATGTTAGCTGCCCAGCCGCTGGCCTGATTATACAGGAGAAGACCACCTTTTTTGGCAACATACGAGAAAAAATCAACAATCAGAGTCGGTTTGAAATCAAAACCCAGTTCTGCCAGATACTCTTGTAGTCGTATGACCTGTTCACTTTCCTGCAGGTACTGTTGTACTGTAAGCCCAACCTGACTATCACGTCCCCAGTTGTAGAGGCTCAATGCCTCGTTTGCCAGTGAGCCGATAAAAAATATCAGAGGTATGAAAACTATCGCTATAATGAGCAGACAGGTGAGTACGGAAGCCAGATTCTCGGACATCCATCTGTTGAAAAACAGATAGATAGGACGAAAGAGATTCGTTAGTAGAAATGAAAGAACAAGAATAGACCAGAACGGCCAGAGCACTTTTCCAAGGAAAAAAAGAGAAATAAGGAAAACCAGCAGAAAGTATTTGATGCGCATCGGATTTGGGATTATCTCGATGGGCGTATTTGGACGGGATTTGTTGCTCATGCGGCCTGTATGGAAGAGTCTGACGTATAAAGCTGTGAATTACTGTTGCAATTGTTGAGCCAACTGAGTTATCGTGAGGGTTTACCGCTTTTAACGCGGTTCATCAGTCGTGATCCCCTATTGCTCCGAAAGTATATATCCTCTCGGTGATTAAGAAAAGAAAAATAAATGCAGGTTAGGAGATTGGTATGTTGTGGGAAGATCTTGAAGTTGCGGTGGAAAAAATATCCGAGGATCAGAGAAAGGAATTGCCGTCTCAGGACAGTCTTGGATTTGGAAAGCATTTTACCGACCATATGTTCCTGATGAAATGGAATCGGGACAACGGATGGCATGATGCAAAGATCTGTCCTTACCAGAAGTTTGAGTTTGATCCTGCCGCTGTGGTATTTCATTATGGTCAGGCAATATTTGAAGGTATGAAAGCATATAAGGGGGAGGATGGGCAGGTCTACCTCTTTCGTCCGAAGGACAACTTTGAACGGATGAACGCCTCAGCTGTCCGTATGTGTATGCCACGCCTGCCTGTTGAAAAAGTCCTTAAGTCATTAAAGGCACTGTTGTATCTTGAGAAGAGATGGATTCCAACCACCGAAGGTGCTACGCTGTATATCCGACCTACGATGATTGGTGTCGAGCCGTTTTTAGGAGTGCGTCCTTCTGAAGAATATTATTTTTTCATTATTCTGAGCCCTGTCGGGGCGTATTATCCTGAAGGATTCAACCCGACAAAAATTTATGTGAGTGACGAGCATGTACGCGCTGTAAAAGGCGGTGTAGGTCACGTGAAGACTGCCGGTAATTATGCTGCATCACTCTATACCTCGCAGGTTGCGAAGAAGGCAGGATATACTCAGGTACTCTGGCTTGATGCCTGCGAGCATAAATATATTGAAGAGGTTGGGACAAGTAATATCTTTTTCAAAATCGGAGATGAACTTGTTACGCCGCCACTGGAAGGCTCAATTCTTGGTGGTATCACTCGTAATTCAGTGCTGCAGCTGGCTGAGAAATGGGATGTACCGGTTCGTGAGCGCAAAATCACCATAGATGAAGTCATTGAAGCCTGCCAAAATGGCAGTCTGAAAGAAGCTTTCGGTACTGGCACTGCGGCAGTGATTTCACCTGTGGGCGAACTCTTTTATAAAGAGCAGGCGTACACTATTAATAATGGTGAAACCGGAGAACTTTCACGGCGTCTTTTTGATGAACTTCAGGCTATCCAGGCAGGCAAAGCAGAGGATCCGTTCAAATGGGTTGAACGTGTAGGCTGAAATAGTCGCCGAATACATGTAAATCACGTTTATTCAGTTACTTGGTGTGGCTATCTGCATCATCCTGAAAGACGTGATTTTTTTTTGAACCTGGCCTTGATTTTTAAAAATGCACGCTTACAGTTTTGGCCAGTTTATGATACACGCCCGAAAATCGGGCGAAAAAACGAATTGGGGAACCATACACTACATTCAATGGGCCCGTTCGATAAATAACACACAATATGTAGGAGGAAGTAATGAAAATTCGTCCATTGAACGATCGTCTTTTGGTCAAGAGACTGGAAGAAGAAGCGAAAACATCCGGTGGTATCATCATTCCTGACAGCGCAAAAGAGAAGCCGGCCGAAGGTGAGGTTATTGCTGTTGGACCGGGCAAGCTTAACGATAAAGGTGATCGTGTAGCTCTTCAGGTGAAAGAAGGTGATCGCGTACTCTTCTCCAAATACGGTGGTACCGACGTAAAGATTGATGGTAATGACTATCTCATCATGCGTGAAGATGACATTCTTGGCGTTGTAGAATAAGCAGAATAAGCAGAATAAACAAAATTACTTTTTGCTACCCGTTTATGGCGGGAGAAATTGCTAAAGGGAGAATGAAATAATGGCTGGAAAAGATATCAAATACGGCGTTAAAGCCCGTGAGTCCATCCTGGCGGGTGTTAACACTCTTGCCAACGCAGTAAAAGTTACCCTCGGACCGAAAGGCCGTAACGTTCTTATCGAGAAATCTTTCGGTGCACCGACTATCACCAAAGACGGTGTTACTGTTGCCAAAGAGATCGAAATTAGCGATAGATTTGAGAACATGGGCGCCCAGATGGTAAAAGAGGTTGCTTCCAAGACCTCTGACGTTGCAGGTGACGGTACCACTACAGCTACTGTACTTGCTCAGGCCATCTACACTGAAGGTGCAAAACTTGTTGCAGCTGGTGGTAATCCGATGGAAATCAAGCGCGGTATCGACAAGTCTGTTGAAGTTGTCGTACGTGAGCTTGCTAAAATTGCTACCCCTACCAAAGAGCAGAAAGAAATCGCTCAGGTTGGTACCATTTCTGCCAACAGCGACGAGACCATTGGTAATATTATCGCTGAAGCTATGGATAAGGTTGGTAAAGAGGGTGTTATCACCGTCGAGGAAGCCAAATCCATGGAGACCACCCTTGATGTTGTAGAGGGTATGCAGTTTGATCGTGGTTACCTTTCTCCTTACTTCGTGACCGATCCGGATCGCATGGAAGTATCTATGGACGACCCGTACATCCTGCTTGTTGAGAAGAAAGTTTCCAGCATGAAGGATCTGCTTCCGGTTCTTGAGTCTGTAGCGAAAATGGGCAAAGGTCTTCTGATCATTGCTGAAGATGTTGACGGTGAGGCTCTTGCGACTCTCGTTGTGAACAAGCTTCGTGGTACCTTGAATGTTGCTGCAGTTAAAGCTCCTGGCTTTGGCGATCGCAGAAAAGCAATGCTTGAAGATATCGCTATTCTTACCGGTGGACAGGTTATTACAGAGGATCTCGGTATCAAGCTTGAGAATGTAACTGTAAATGATCTCGGTACCTGCAAGCGTATTGTTATCGATAAAGACACTACCACTATCGTTGACGGTGCTGGTGATGCCGCTAAGCTTGAGGCACGTGTTAAGCAGATCCGTACTCAGATCGAAGACACTTCCTCTGACTATGATCGTGAGAAGCTCCAGGAGCGTCTTGCTAAGCTGATCGGCGGTGTTGCTGTAATCAACGTTGGTGCTGCTACCGAAGTTGAGATGAAAGAGAAGAAAGCTCGTGTTGAGGATGCACTGAATGCTACTCGCGCCGCTGTAGAGGAAGGTGTTGTTCCTGGTGGTGGTGTTGCGTACATTCGTTGCCTCAAGGCTCTTGAAGCTCTTGAGCTTGAAGGCGAGCAGAAGCTTGGTAAAAATATCCTTCTTCGCGCTCTTGAAGAGCCGGTACGCCAGATCGCTTCCAATGCTGGTCGCGAAGGTTCCGTTATCGTTGAGCATGTGAAGGGTATGGAAGGTGCAATGGGTTTCAACGCAGCTATTGAAGAGTACGAAGACCTCATCAAAGCTGGTGTTATTGATCCTGCAAAAGTTACCCGTACCGCACTGCAGAATGCAGCATCCGTTTCCGGCATGTTGCTGACCACTGAGTGCATAATTGCAGACAAGCCTGAAGATAAGGATTCCGGTATGCCTCCAATGGGTGGCATGGGCGGTATGGGTGGAATGGGCGGAATGGGCGGAATGATGTAATCTGACCTGTCAGCCTGTTCGGAGTAATCCGTTCATCCCTTCGGGGAGCGACAAGAGGCCTCGTAACGAGGCCTTTTGTCTTTTTTTGAAAAGTGTAATAAAAAAAATATTGACAGACAGGCCCGGGTAATGTAAATATTCGGGCCTTGCTGGACGGCGATGTAGCTCAGATGGTTAGAGCATACGGCTCATATCCGTAGTGTCCGGGGTTCAATTCCCTGCATCGCCACCAACGTTATCACTAGCCTTTAAAGGCGTTTACATATAAGCCCGTTACGATTTTTTCGTAACGGGCTTTTTGTGTTTCTGGGGCGTGTACCCGCTATGTACCCAGATTTCTCCGACCTGTGATTTCCTCAGCGAGCGTGGTTCACCTGTTCTACTCTAATAGTTTAAGTCAGGCGCAATGTCGGCAGCATTTGTGAGTTTTCTATCGTGGTGTTGTCTGACTGTCCTCTTCCCATACGCAGGAAGATCGGGATGTTGTCTGCTGGATCTGCACATTTGCAGGTCCCAGTCCATTCTTCTTGAGAAATCCACAGGCTATTGGTAGATATCAATACCAATCAACGTTGTTTCGTAAATCTACAGTGTTAATCAGGTCGGTTGGCCTGTTCTTAATAGGGATGTATTGATAATGGCAAAGAAACCAGTAAAAAATGGTACCAACAGCTTCGAACAGAACCTCTGGGATACGGCGAACAAGCTGAGAGGTAGTGTCGAGTCGTCTGAATATAAGCATGTGGTGTTGAGCCTGATCTTCCTCAAGTTTGTGAGTGATAAGTTCGAGGAGCGGCGAGAGGAATTGATCGGGGAGGGCAAGGAAAAGTATATCGACATGGTGGAGTTCTACACCATGAAGAACGTCTTCTACCTGCCGGAGACGTCCCGCTGGAGCCATATTCAGCAATACGCTAAGCAGGGGGATATCGCGATCAGGATTGATTCCGCTCTGACTGCCGTGGAAAAGAGTAATGCTTCGTTGAAGGGCGCCTTGCCGGATAACTATTTCTCCCGAATTGGGCTCGATGGCAGTAAACTCTCGGCCTTAATCGATGCGATCAATAATATCGACACGGTGGAGGATAAAGAGGAGGATGTGGTTGGCCGGGTCTATGAATATTTCCTCGGAAAGTTTGCTGCCTCAGAGGGCAAGCTGGGTGGCGAGTTCTATACGCCTAAGTCCGTGGTCAACCTGATTGCCGAAATGATAGAACCATATAAGGGAAAGATCTATGATCCCTGCTGCGGCTCTGGTGGTATGTTTGTGCAGTCGCTCAAGTTTGTGCAGAGTCATTACGGCAATACCAAGGATATTTCGGTATATGGGCAGGAGTACACCGCTACCACCTATAAGCTGGCCAAGATGAACCTCGCGGTACGCGGGCTTTCGGCAAATCTCGGCGAAGTCCCCGCTGATAGCTTTTTTAAGGATCAGCACCCTGATTTGAAGGCTGACTATATTATGGCCAATCCACCCTTCAATATGAAGGCATGGCGGGGTGCCACCGAGCTGGTCAACGATTCCCGCTGGAACGGGTACGAAACTCCACCTGCCGGCAATGCCAACTATGCCTGGATTCTGCATATGGTATCCAAGCTTTCAGAGCACGGTGTGGCAGGTTTCGTTCTGGCTAATGGCTCTATGTCAACTAACACCACTGGCGAAGGCACCATCCGCCAGAAAATGGTGGAGAACGACCTCGTGGATTGTATGATCGCGCTGCCCGGACAGCTCTTCTACACCACCCAGATTCCCGTCTGCGTCTGGTTCCTGAGTAAATCGAAGAAGGTTGATAGCGAACGTGGCTATCGTAACCGTGAGGGCGAGACGCTTTTTATCGATGCCCGCAAAATCGGTTCGATGATCAGCCGCACCCAAAAGGAACTTCTCGCTGAAGATATCTCCGCCATCGCAAAAACGTACCACGCTTGGCGCGGTGAGGCGAAAGATGGCATCTATGAAGACCAAGCCGGTTATTGTAAGTCCGCCACTCTTGAGGATATGCGCAAGCATGATTACGTGCTAACGCCTGGGCGTTACGTCGGTACAGCAGACATTGAAGGCGACGGTATCCCTTTTGAGACCAAGATGACTGAAATGAGCCAGATACTTTACAGGCAGATGGGGGAATCGTCGAAGCTGGACGATGTGATTCGGATGAACTTGGAGGTCCTGGGTTATGGGAAGTGAGTGGAAGAAAACCTCACTTGGCGAAGTTGCTATCCTTCGCAATGGCGCTGGTGTAAAACAAGAGTTTTTCAGCGAGCATGGAGTTCCACTTGCTCGTGTTTCGGATTTTACCATTGATTCTATCAATATCTCCGATTGCAAATATGTTGATCAAGAACACGCCCGAAAGTGGCAATCCCATTTAATAGCAGAAGGAGATGTAATTGTAGCGACAGTCGGTTCATGGCCCCCAAACTGGTCATCTGTGGTTGGCAAAGTTATTCGTGCTCCCAGCGAGGCTGTAGGAGCTATACAAAATCAGAACACCTGCTGCATACTTCCTAAAGCCGAGTGTCTAAATAATCGATTTCTTTTTTACCGATTAAAAATGGACGATTTTGTTTGGTACGCTGCGAATGGAGCTGGTGGAAGTGCAAACCAAGCACGACTTCCGGTTAAAAAGCTTGCAGGGTTCCCCTTTCCACTTCCCCCCCTCCCCGTGCAAATAGCAATCGCTCACATCCTGGGAACATTGGATGACAAGATTGAGTTAAATCGGCGGATGAATGCGACACTAGAAGGGATGGCGCAGGCGCTCTTCAAAAGCTGGTTTGTGGACTTTGACCCGGTGATCGACAATGCCCTTGTCGCCGGCAACCCGATCCCCGAGGAACTTGCCGAGCGCGCGGAAGTCCGCCGCAAAGTCCTTGCCGATGGTACCGCCAATCGCGAAGCCGCCAAGCAATTCCCCGCCGTCTTCCAACTCACCGAAGAAATGGGCTGGATTCCTGAGGGGTGGGAAGTTAAGCCAGTTGCTGAACAGGTCCATCTTACAATGGGGCAATCGCCATCTTCAGATTATTACAACAAAGACGGACATGGACTTCCGTTTCATCAAGGTGTGACAAACTACGGCGAGAGATTCCCTAAGCACAAGCAATATTCAACAGGAGGTAATCGCTATGCTGAAGAGGGAGATATCCTTTTTTCGGTGAGAGCCCCTGTCGGTAGAATCAATATCTCAGACTGCCGCATCATTATTGGTCGTGGCTTATCAGCATTGAGACATAAAAAAAACTACCAAGGCTTTCTCGTATATTTCCTAAAGCATGTCTTTCAAAAGGAAGACTCAATCGGTTCAGGGACTATTTTTAATGCAGTCAATAAAAAGGAGATGGAAAGCATTCCATACCTTGTCCCAACCGATGGCCTTGCAAAAGCATTTAATAACATTGCCAACTCGTTAGATGAGAAAATTTCTAGGGATGCGGAACAAACACAAACTCTAACAAATCTCAGAGATACCCTCCTCCCCAAACTCATCTCCGGAGAACTCCGCATCCCCGAAGCTGAAAAACTAACCGATGAAGCGCTGAAATGAAATTCACCGAAGCCCAACTCGAAGCTGCAATTATAGAACTCCTCGGCAAGGCGGGTTATCCGCATGTACTGGGAGGAACAATTGAACGTCAGCCGCAGGAAGTCTTAATAAAGGCCGACTTGCGATCTTTCTTGGCAAACCAGTATGCAGTAGACGGCATCACGCCAGTTGAAATCGAGTCGGTGATTCGGCAGTTGGAGGCCTATTCGGCAGCAGACCTCTACGAAAGCAATAAGGCAATCATGAAGTTGGTCTCCGATGGCTTCCTGCTCAAGCGCGAGGACCACACCCAGAAAGACCTTTACATACAGTTGGTTGATTATTCAGATCTTGTCGCATTTCGGGAGCCGAAGGCGGGCGAGGTTCCGTTGGTCGTGGCAGAGGCGGAAGCGGTCTATAATGCGGGTGGCAACATCTACAAGATAGTGAACCAGCTGGAGATCATAGGCTACGAAAAGCGAATACCGGATGGGATCCTCTATATCAACGGGCTACCGCTGGTGGTTTTTGAATTTAAGAGCGCAATCCGTGAGGAAACGACGATCCACGATGCTTTTCTCCAGTTGACAGAGCGCTACAAACGCGACATCCCGGAACTGTTTAAATATAATGCATTTTGCGTGATCAGCGACGGGGTGAACAATAAGGCGGGCTCGTTTTTTGCCCCCTATGAATTCTTCTATGCCTGGCGCAAGACGGACGGCGGTGATCTGATCGAAAAAGACGGGATCGACTCGCTCTATTCCATGATTAAGGGCATGTTTCAACCAACACGCCTCTGCGATGTTATCCGCAATTTTGTTTATTTACCGGATACCTCACGGCGCGAGGAGAAAATCCTCTGCAGGTATCCACAATACTATGCGGCAACTAAGCTCTATCGCAATATATTGCGACATATGCGGCCGGAAGGGGATGGCAGGGGCGGCACCTACTTTGGAGCGACAGGTTGTGGCAAGAGTTTTACCATGCTGTTCCTGGCGCGATTGTTAATGAAGAGTGTGGCTCTGTCGAGCCCGACCATCGTGGTGATCACAGACCGTACTGATCTGGATGATCAGCTCTCCGGCCTCTTTACCAATGGCAAAGACTTTATCGGTGATGAGTCGATCATCAGTGTGGAGAGTAGGGCACAGCTGCGTGAATTGTTGAAAGGGCGCAACAGCGGCGGAGTTTTTCTGACGACTATTCATAAGTTTACAGAGGACACAGAGTTACTGACCGAGCGCAACAACGTTATCTGCATCTCGGATGAGGCGCACCGCAGTCAGGTGAATCTGGACCAGAAGGTAAAAGTCACCAAAGACGGCGTGAAGAAGACTTTTGGGTTTGCCAAGTATCTGCATGACTCCTTACCGAACGCGACCTATGTTGGCTTCACCGGCACACCGATCGATGCGACGCTTGATGTCTTCGGCGAGGTGGTGGATGCGTATACCATGACGGAATCGGTTGCCGATGAGATCACTGTACGCATTGTATATGAAGGCCGGGCAGCGAAGGTACTTCTCGACAATAGTAAGCTCACAGAGATTGAAGATTACTACGCCCAATGTGCTGATGACGGGGCCAGTGACTACGCGATCGATGCGAGCAAACAGGCTAACCTGCACATGACCGCAATCCTCGGTGACCCAGACCGCCTGAAGGCGTTAGCCGCAGACTTTGTTGACCATTACGAGGCACGAATAGAAGAAGGTTCCACTATTGCCGGCAAGGCAATGTTTGTTAGCAGCAACCGTACTATCGCCTATGATTTCTACAAGGAAGTGATTGCTCTCCGCCCGGAATGGGCAGAAGTGAAGGTTTGTGCTGATGGTGAGGAACTGACAGAGCAGGATAAGAAGCAGATCATGCCCATGGAACGCATCAAAATGGTGATGACACGTGGCAAAGATGATGAAAAAGCGTTGTACAATATACTGGGGACTAAGGAATACCGGAAAGAGTTGGATCGGCAGTTCAAGACCTCTAAGTCAAATTTTAAAATAGCCATTGTAGTGGATATGTGGCTCACAGGCTTTGATGTCCCTTTTCTTGATAGCATGTACATCGACAAGCCGGTTAAGCGGCATAATCTGATCCAGACCATCTCCAGGGTAAACAGAAAATATCAGCAGAAAGAAAAGGGTCTTATTATCGATTATATCGGGATCAAGAAGCAGATGAATCTGGCTCTGGCGCATTACTCTAAAGCTGATACCGCTAACTTTGAAGATATCAAGCAATCCATAGTAGTGGTGAGAGACCATCTGGACCTGATGCGTGCGATCTTTCACAAATTTGATTCCACGCCGTATTTCTCAGGTCAGCCCATCAAGCAACTGCACTGTCTTAATATGGCTGCAGAATATGTCCAGATTACAGAAGATCTTGAGAAACGCTTCATGTTCTTGGCTAAACGAATGAAAGCCGCCTATGACATTTGTGTTGGCTGTGATGAATTTACTCAAGACGAGCGCGACCATGTTCATTTCTACCTGGCGGTGCGCTCGATAGTCTTCAAACTCACCAAGGGTGATGCTCCTGACCTCGTACAAATGAACGCAAAAGTACAGAAGATGATTTCCGAAGCCTTGCAAAGTGATGGTGTCGAAGAGATTTTCAAGATGGGTCAGGGTGATACCTCTGAGGTAGATATTTTTAATCCTGATTACATGGCGAAAATCGAAAAGATCAAGCTGCCGAACACCAGAATCAAGCTGCTCCAACAGTTACTGGCTAAGGCTATTGCAGAATTTAAGAAGGTCAATAAGCTCAAAGGTGTCGATTTCTCAAAGCAGTTCAAGTCTCTGGTGGATAACTACAATGACCGAAGCGAGCAAGACATTCTGAAGAGCGAGGTGCTGGAAGACTTCACCGACGAAATAATCAACCTGTACCACGCCATCAAAAAGGAAAAAGAATCTTTTGCTGAGCTGGGTATTGATTTTGAGGAAAAGGCCTTCTACGACATTCTTAAAGCTCTTACTGTCAAATACGATTTTCCATACCCTGAGGATAAGCTTCTCGATCTCGCAACAAAAGTGAAAACTGTAGTTGATGATAAGGCAAAATACACCGACTGGAGCCAGCGCGATGACATCAAGGCTGAGTTGAAGGTGGATCTGATTATCCTGCTTGCCGAAAATGACTATCCGCCGGTTGACCGGGATGAAGTGTATAAAGAAATTTTTGAGCAGGCGGAGAATTTTAAGAAGTATCAGGTGAAAGAAGCACAGTGATATTTCTTTCGAGACTTGGTGATGATGATCGTATCAACATGTTAGCCTTCTCAAAAACTGTGGGGTCTTGAAGGTTTGCGGAGTGAAGACTATGACGGCTTTGTCGGTGATGATGGGAAAACTTAACCGTCTCTTGCGGAAAAAGTCGTTCAACAAGCTAGTAAAGCTGCTCTCAGTTCAAACAATCTTGACTGGTTAAAGTATATTCTTCTGTAAATTGATGATGTTAGTCAGCGCCATCCAGAAAATATTTGGATCAAATTGAATAAAGCGAAAACATTATTGGCCCTGTGGCAAAGCCGTGAAGCTTTTACGTTTGGTGCTGAGGTGGTTAAGGCAAAAGCCACTGATTATTGGGCATGAGAATTATTGGATGATCTCTACGGTCCAGACAATGCCGATGAAACATTAAACTGCTATGGTAGGGCGTTGCTATTCAGATGATAAATTTACTGGTAAGGTGAGGTTGAAACTGGCTCAGTTGTTAGTTGATTATTATAAACGGCTATGGAATTTTTGTTACTCTTGTAGGTGAAGAACATCTTCCATATTTTTATTGCTTTTGATGTTTTTAGGATTCTCACAATCATGGTTTATGTGTCTCACAGCATTGGTGCTCTGAGTTCATGCCTTTTACTCACTCCCAAGGCTCTTTACACAGTTCTTACAGTAGTAGTAGTACAACTGGGATTATGGAAAACATGACTCATCTCGCTGGCGTGGTATATTTTTAGAGCAGATGATGTATTAATTGATTGTCAGTTGTTTTTGGCCTTTCTCTAATGATCCGTCTATATCTTGCTTTAACTACAACCAATAGTTGTAAGTGGTCCTTATATTACTTTGTAGCTGAAAGGTGGACAAATATTGTTGCAAGTGTAACATTTTTAAATCTGAGTAGGGAGAGTGTTTTGAATTGCGACCATGTAGTGTTTTGTATATTTCTCATTATTCCAGTTCGCTAAATGTTTCTGTTTGGATTAAAACGTAATACTGAGTTGACTGGTACACATTTCAGAAATTCCTTGAATTTAGCAGTTGGCGAGCTATACATCATTCATATGGTACTTTGGGAGAGCGGCTAATTTTTTCAATAGGTGCTTAATTCTTGAGAATTCTTCAAATAAAAGAAATGCTATGGTAACCGAGACAACTGAAAAAAATCCGACTGACTCGTTGGAGACTTTAAGAAAACGGTTACTTGATCTATCGGCTCGTAATCGATTGTTGAATTTCCGGCACACGAAGAACAGTTCTTTAAGAGTTGTTGATGAGTTACCTGATCAGTTGATTAAAACACTTTTGGCGGACACCGAGATGGCTTTTCGTGCTGTACCGGAACCGACGAAAGAGGAGTTACTGAAGGCTGGGTATATAGAAATAGAAGAAGAGACTGGAGCGGAAAAGCGAATTAAGAAAGACCCGACTGCTGAAGAGTGGGCCCAGCTTTTAGGTTACGACACGTCCTATGAAGTACCCGAAAGCGATAAAGATGACAATGAAGAAAAACATCATGATAATGAAATTCAAACTCTATTCTATCCTAACGAATTAGAGACTCGGTTAAGAGGATTACGTTCAAAAGCGAAAACTGCTATTGAAGAAACCGGTTCGAATATCTTGTTCTTAGTTCTCGGATTTCTCGAATGGCATGATCGCGACAAAAATTATCTTGCTCCGCTCTTTCTTTTTCCGGTTCAGCTGGAAAAAGGGGCTATGAAGGCTTCTTCTAAAACGTATGAGTATCGGATTAGCTATTCTGGTGAAGATATCCTACCGAATTTATCTCTACGAGAAAAACTAGCTGTTGATTTTAATGTTGCTCTACCAGATCTCGATGAGAATACAACTCCTGAAGAGTATTTCGATTTAGTTTCCGAAGTTCTTTTTGAAGAGAAACCAAACTGGAAGGTTTATAGGAAGGTCACGCTTACCTTGCTGAATTTCTCAAAGCTTCTCATGTACCTAGACCTTGACCCGAGTCGCTGGCCTGCTGAAGGGAGCATTCTAGATCATTCGATCGTGAAGAAGTTTTTAAGCGGCTACAATGAGGACAGCAATGTCCAAGATGTACCTTTTAATGCTGGATTTTCTGAGGAGTATGAAATTGATGAGGTAAAAAACATACACCAACAATATCCACTTATTGAAGATGCTGATAGCTCACAGCATAGCGCGCTTATTGATGTTGTTAACGGTAAAAATCTAGTTATTGAAGGGCCTCCTGGCACTGGGAAAAGTCAGACCATTACGAACTTGATTGCGGCACTTTTGTCGCAGAATAAACGTGTGTTATTTGTTGCGGAGAAATTAGCAGCTTTGGAGGTGGTAAAAAGTCGTTTAGATAGGGCCAATTTGGGTGAGTTTTGCCTTGAACTACATTCTCATAAGACTCAGAAACGTAAGCTTATAGATGATCTAAGCTATCGGATTGGTGAATATGGTTATCATCGAGCACCTTCTGAAATCGGTGCTGACATCGAGCGATATGAAGATCTTAAGTCTAAACTCAAAGATTACGTTGAATGTGTTAACAAGACGTATCGAAAAACAGGTCAAACGATACACCAAATCCTAATGAAAGCAACGCGGTTCAGAAAGAAGATTTCTGTAAGCCCCGAGTTGTTGCATCCGAAGAATATTACGGGAGATATTTTCGATGCGTCAGTAAGACGAGAAGTTCGAGATCAAGTGATGATTTTTGCTGAAGGCTACTCTGCTTCTGCTATTGATGCTGATAGCTCGAACGACATGAGGAGTCATCCTTGGTTTGGAGTTCGAAATACTTACATTCAGATATTCGACATTGATCAAATCCGATCATCATTGTCGGATTGGAGAGATTCGCTGAAAGCGATCTGTCAATTTCAAGACAAATTAAATAAAAGTCTTCCGAGTATAAACAATTCGAAATCTCTCCCAGATGTTGAGGATCTTTTAAACGATCTGTTACAGGTACCCGAGGTTACCGGTCAAGAAATTTTTGAGGCGCTTCCTGGATTAAAAGCAGAGAGTATTCCGAAAGCTAAGCAATATTTAGCGTTTCATGCAGGTATTCAAGATCTCTACTCGCAATTAGCTTCAAATATTGATGCTGAATTACTGAAAGACTTGTCGTTTGTTGTTCCTATTCAAGAAGCTCTAATAACACTGGAGTCGCTAATCTCTGCTCCTGAAGGTGTTTCACCTGCTGAGATTATTGAGCGTCTAGAAAAACTTGCTGAAGAAATCGATGATGTAAATGTCGTTAAGGAAGAAATAATCAGACAGGTTCCAAGTGATCTTGAGAGTATGTTCGATTTTAACTCTGAAGGTATTGAGGAACTGAAGTTCTTCATCTTGAAGGTTGCTGAGCTGAAACCAGGTTATTGGAAATTTCGTGACGAACTTTTCGACAATGACGAAATAGATGAGTCTCTTCCTGAGTTATCCGAAGATCTCTCTATTGCTCATCGCCTTAAGGGTGAACTACAAGAGAATTTTCGAATTGAGCAATTGCCAGATAAAGAAGCTTTACTTGGCTTGAAACATGCGCTGTTGAGTGCTGGATTTTTCAAAATCTTCAATAACCGCTGGAAGGCAGCAAAGCGTGAACTTTGCGGTTACTCGCTTAACCCGAATGTGAAGATTAAAACACTTGTACCTCATCTAGATGACTTAATCCAGTATGCTGAGACAAGAGACCGTATTCTTAACAACAGTGAGTACAAGGCTCTTTTTAAAGACCATTTTGATGGACTATATACAGATGTTGAGAAGCTGACGGAAATAAGGATGTGGTATCGAGATGTTCGGAAGCATTACGGTTTAGGTTTCGGTCCGAAGGTGATGCTTGGAGACTCAGTTTTAGATCTGCCAGCTTCTGTAGCTCGTTCTGTTAGAGCGCTTTCAGAGTCAGGTTATTTCTCAAAACTTGACTCTGTGTCAGAGCACCTGAATATTCTAACACCAGTATTGCAAAATCTTTGTAGTAAATCTGAAAGTTTCCAACTTAATAGTACAATAGTCAAAGACTCACTTGAGCAACTTAAATCTGCTTTAGCTGACTGCAGTCCTCTAACTGCCGGCAAGGAAATCTCAATTCCCGATGTAGTAAAACAGATTAATGATCTTCAAGAATTGCAAAAACGGACGGAACAGTGGGAGAAATCAGCTCATGATCGGATCTTATTTAAAGGGCAGCTTGGGCTGGAGATCGGCGTTGAAGCAGACAATACTGTTAAACGTGATGTTGCAGATCGAACATTAGCGTTAGCAGAAGTTTTAAATGTTCAGTTGGGTAATAGTACGGTTAGTACAACGTTGCTTGCTTGTCCCGAGCTGGATACTTTCCATAAATTGTTTTCTGTCCGAGATGAGCTAAAAAAATTATGTTCTCAGCAGGACAGTGCATTTTTAGTCTATCAGCAGAAGGTCAAGCTCGATTACGATGATTGGACTGCTTCCATCGGTAGTACCATACTAGATGTTATTGCAAAGTGTGAACGTGCTCTTGGAAATGAAAATGCTCTTTGGACGTATCTTGATTATGTTCGTACACGGGGGTACTTGGCGAAGATAGGCTACAGTTCACTTGCTGATGTTGTGGAACAGAGCTGTCTCCCACCAGAGAGTATTGTAGATGGCTTTTGGGCTGGTACCTATGATCTTCTTTCAAGAGAAATATTAAGAGAATATCCCTATCTAGCGCGTTTCTCAGGTTTGAATCAGGACGCGCTTCGAAGGCAGTTTTCAGAATATGACGAAAAACTGAAATTGCTACAACGTGAGGCGATTGCTGCGCGGGTGGATGGTGTCTCTGTCCCTGCTGGAAACGGTGGCGGACGGGTAAGTCAATATACCGATTTATTCCTTTTGAAGCATGAATGTAACAAGAAGAATCGTCATATACCGATAAGGCAACTTGTAAAACGTGCGGGTGATGCATTGCTAGCGTTGAAGCCTTGCTTTATGATGGGGCCTATGTCTGTAGCGCAATATCTAGAACCCGGGCGCTTTAAGTTCGATGTTGTGATAATGGATGAGGCTTCTCAGATTAAACCAGAAGACGCACTGGGGACGATTGGTCGTGGTAAAAATCTTGTTGTTGTAGGAGATCCTAAACAGCTTCCACCGACTAATTTTTTCAATCGGTTGGTCCAAGATGAAGAGGATGATCCGACTGGTCTCGAGGAGTCCGAGAGTATTTTGAGTGCAACGTTACCAATATTTACTTCTCGTTGCTTACGGTGGCACTATCGATCACAGCATGAAAGCTTGATTGCTTTCTCTAACCATACGTTTTATAACGATAATTTAATTGTTTTTCCGTCCCCTAATAGTGAGTCTGAGCTTTTTGGTATTAATTTCCATAGGCTAAAACGAGGATGTTTTTCTGGTAGGCGTAATAATCGAGAAGCGGAAGCTATTGCCGATAAGCTGAAGGCACATTTCATTAACAACCCTGATGAGTCCGTCGGTGTTGTCTCCATGAGTTCTGAGCAGCGTGATCAGATCGAAAGAGCGATCGAACAGGCTTCGAAGGAAGATCCTTTGTTTAGACAATTGATTGAAAGAGATGCTCAGAAAATCGAATCTTTATTTCTCAAAAACCTCGAAAACGTACAGGGTGATGAAAGAGATGTGATTATGATCTCGATGACATACGGACCAGCTGATGTTGGAGGCAAAGTTTATCAGCGTTTCGGACCAATCAACTCTGATGTTGGCTGGAGAAGGTTGAACGTACTCTTCACTCGTTCCCGTAAGAGAATGCACATTTTTAGTTCGATGAGTTCGAGTGACATTGTTGTTAGCAGTGGTTCGAGCTTAGGTGTTCGTGCTTTGCGCGATTTCCTCGCATATTGTGAGTCTGGAAAATTATCGCAGATGATTTCCGAGGGAAACCGAGCACCGGATAGCGATTTTGAGATCGCGGTTATGGAAGCTTTAGGTTCGTACGGTTTCGAGTGTGTGCCGCAAGTCGGTGTGGCTGGTTTCTTCATTGATATTGCTGTGCGAGATCCTGGGAATCCTGGCTCGTATTTGATGGGCGTGGAGTGTGATGGAGCGACTTACCATTCTGCTAAGTCAGTACGTGATCGCGATCGTTTGCGACAGACCGTGCTTGAACGTCTTGGCTGGAATATCAGACGAATTTGGTCTACTGATTGGTTTAAGAATCCAGATAGCCAAATTCTGCCGATTATTGAAGAGTTAAATTCACTGAAAACTGAGCCTCAAAGTTTAAAAAAACTTGTTGAAGATGTCGTTGAAGTTAAGAACGAGGTAACTGATTCACTAGAAGTTAACGAATCTATTTCGAGTCATCCTGTTCATGCAGTTTCCGCTGAGGAAGCTTTACAAGAACAGATCTTCGAGGCTGTAGATAAATTAGCGTCTGAAGAAATCGGTTTACGTGAAAAACTGATTTGTTATGACGTAGAAGTTATTCAGAAAGAACTTGATGGAGTCCCCGAAAATCGACGATTGCTTAGACCTGCTATGCTTGATACGCTTGTAAATTTAATGCCAACAAGTAAGTCCGAATTTCTTGAAATGGTTCCGAGGTATCTTAGAGAAGAAACTGCACCTGGGCAAGGGGAGTACTTGTCTGGTGTAATTGACATAATTAGTGCAGAGGTTAAGTAAACCATCTAATTACAACTTGTGTGGGGGAGAGGGATGACTGAAGTCGTTAAGCGAACAGTGACTAAGAAGAGTGGTGGTCGTATTCAAACTGACCTCCAGTATGGGGTTGTTTTAAACAAGAATTCGTCTTTGACTAGGGAGTGGGTCACTATTCATGATGAATCATTGCGTGCTGATATCATTGGAACTGTTGGGATAAATACGAATTACGATAGTGGTGACGATTATTCGAGCGGGGGCTACTTTTATAGCATGAATTGCGAAATTGTAGCGAAAGTTGATCTCTCTGCATTTGTGGTTAACTTTCTGACATTTAACATCTGGGGAGAGCATGTTCAGCGTTTATCATCCACCTTTATAGAGGATATAGGTGCTGGTGTAACGAAGCCATACGAAGCTAAATGGGAAGTTTATTCTGAAAATGAAGTTGCTGAACATTATGCTTCTATAGCCTATATATATCAGGTCAGAACCAAAGACGGTCTAGTGATCAAAGCGAATCCTCAGATTGCTATTGGACAGGCGAAGAAGTTTTCGCAGAAATTTTCGATTGCAGATCTTGAGCAGAAGAAAGAGAAAAGATAATTTGTTTTGTTGAACCCGGTAGGTGTCAACGTACTTTTCGCCTAATCGGGTCATTTGTATAAGAGAGAAACGTCATATGGGTGTCAATCCACTCCAGCCAAAGCCAGCTCCGCCGACGAGCCCATTTGAAAGCCCATTCTCAGAGCTGTCTCTGAC